>JBDHUJ010000011.1:0-42814 GCA_039809105.1 Saccharimonadales bacterium (SeqCode) | reverse complement strand
ACGACCAAGCCTCATCGGCCCAAGGCGCGTTCTAATAACACCTAACTAACATTGCGGGGCAACCATCGCCTTTGAGGCGACCCTACTCACCAAGCCACCGGCTTGCCGGTGGTGTCTGACTCTGCTTCGATATGTATATTCTGGGCTAGTTCGTTAATCTCCGCACCAGCCCAAGAGTGTACTTGCGAGCCGACCACTTCACCCGAACTCTTGTACTGTATATGTTGTATATCTGGCGTAACAAGATAGGTTTCGGTAATATTGAGGCCTAGCTCGGCTTGTAGTCGTGGGTTGGCGCAGAGTAGTGCGGCGTGTCCAGCGCCAAGCACTACAGCGTCAAGAGCGCCCGCGCGCTCCGATATTTTCTCTACGATGGCTGCATCACGCAGGATGTTTGTTACGTATTCAAGTTTTGCAGCGCGCCGTGCAGATTTCCTGACCTGTCGGGGAGTACCATGCTCGGAAATGTACTCAGGGTTTTGTAACTTTTGGGCCAGGTTCAACTGCGTGATGGCGAGCTGTTCGTCGTCTACTGGTATTACCACAGACTCACTCCTCCTCAGGGTCTGGGCAAGCCGTCTAAAGAAATACTCGCCGCTGAGCATAGTCGTGCGGTCGTACGCTTCGTACCAGGCATCCTTTTCGGCTTCAGGCGCATCGCTAAGGGGAGGTGGGGTGTCGCGCGTAACCACCGGCTCCGAGCACGCGCTATTTGTTATCTCTATACCAACGTTGCTCTCATCTGGTAGCCCCACTCGATTAAGAAAATCGTCTGGTGGTTCCACCTCAAGATGGATAATACTACCGTAACAGTCCTGGGCCGTCACACCGTGTCTCACGCCAACCGCAACAACTTCTTTCATAATGTATTTGATTGTACGACATGAATATTCAATAAACAAACTGTTACAATACTACGTATGGCAAGAAATAGTGTGAAGTATGTGTGTAACAACTGCGGGGCGCAGTATAGCTCGTGGCAGGGGCGGTGCGCACAGTGCGGTGAATGGAACACCATCGCCGAAGAAGTGCAGATTGCAGCCGTATCGGGGACGGGTCTGAGCAAAAAGGCCGGTACTGGGGCTGTATTGAGCCCACAGGGCATAGCGGGCGCCGCAAAAGCCTCGGAAACCCGTTTGGTGACGGGTGTGGCCGATGTTGATACGGTGTTGGGCGGCGGCATCGTTGCCGGCAGCGTAAACCTCATCGCCGGGCAGCCGGGCATCGGTAAAAGTACACTCCTGCTACAACTGGCAAGTTTGGTGGCCGCGCAGTACCAGGTGCTCTATGTGAGCGGCGAAGAGTCGGAACATCAGGTGGGCATGCGCGCGCAGCGGCTCGGTTTGGCTGGCGCGAAGAATCTGCAATTGGCGACAAGCAACATCGCAGAGGATGTCGCGGCCACGGTCGCGGCTGGTGGCTACGATTTCGTGGTGGTTGATTCCATACAAACCATGACGGTCAAAGAAGTCGCTTCGGCGCCTGGCAGTGTCAGTCAGATTACAAACAGTACTGCCGTGCTAGTGGCTGCGGCGAAGGCAAGTAACACTGCTATGTTCGTAGTCGGACATGTGACCAAAGAGGGAAGTATAGCCGGGCCGAAGGTGCTGGAGCACATCGTCGATGTCGTGCTGCAGCTGGAAGGCGATGCATATGGCGGTTTCAAGGTGCTGCGAGCGGTCAAAAACCGGTTTGGCCCGACCAGCGAGGCGGCGATTCTGGAAATGGACGAACACGGCCTGCACCCGGTACAGAATCCGAGCGAAGCACTGCTCGCAGAGCGGCAGGTCAGCGACGGGTCCGTTGTCCTGGCGACACTCGAAGGCACCCGCCCGCTGCTGGTCGAGGTGCAAGCGTTAGTAAACAAGACGTCGTATGGATACCCGAAGCGGGCGGCTAGCGGCATAGACCTGAACCGGGTGAACTTGCTGGTCGCCATGCTGGAGCGCCGTACGAAACTGAACCTGGCCGAGCAAGACATTTATATCAACATCGTCGGTGGCATCCGTCTGCAAGACCCGGCGGCCGACCTGGCCATCTGCATGGCTATCGGTTCCGCCGCCAAAGGCTTGCAGCTGAAGCAGAACGCGGTCGTGTTTGGCGAAGTGGGGCTCAGCGGTGAAGTCCGGCATGTGCCGTTCATAGAAAAGCGGGTCGCCGAAGCCAAGAAGCTCGGCTTCGACTGCGCCATCGGCCCCGCCATGCGTGGCAGCAAAAAGTCCGACCCGTTCCTTGTGAACGTTCGCGATGTCCGTGACGCCCTGAACCAATTCCTCGAAAAATAGCTTCTATAGGACTTACGCAAAACGGCGCATTCCGGGCGAAAACCTCCGTTCCTCATTCCGTTGTATTTCTAATACGCCTCCATTCCGGTACTCAGTTTTCATCCCGGACTGCACCGTTTTGCGTAAGCCCTATTCTGGGTTTTTCTGAGAGCTGGGAACTATTCGGCTAAGAACTGACCTCGGCGCTAGTTAACCCCAGCTCGGTATAAGCATCCCCGTTAGCGCCGTCAGGCGCAAGCGAGCGTCAGCGAAGCCTTTAGGGGTGGGGAGTTAGCTATGCCGGATTTACTCCGGCATAGCTAGCGGGGAGGGCGAGCCCTCCCCTTATGAGCTCGGCAGCTATGCCGAGCTCAGGTTAGTTGCGGCCGGAGGTGAGGAGGGCGCGGCGACCCCGGTTGCCTTCGGCATTCGCGACGGTGCTGCTGTTGCTGCCATTGCCGGTGTTCGGCCCACGGCTCACTGTCGAACCGATGGTGATTGTCTTGGTGTCGGTGCCGCTGTAGAGGACGCTGTCAACTACTTGGACGCTGACTTGGACGCTGCCATCTGTGGAGGCCGGTGAGTAGCTGAAATCATAGTTGCCGCTGTCGTTGACCGGTAGACTTTGTACGACGTTGCCGCTGACGCTGAGGGTAATGGTGCCCGGGTAATCTGGACGGCTGCTGTCGGTCAGGTTGTACGTACCTTGCTGTACCAGCACTTTTATGTCACAAGCGCCGGTCGCAGGGCAATGTGCCGTGGAGCCGCTGGTCGTAGCGGAGCCGTTTACGGCGGTTATGGTAATAGTCGGTTGGGTGTCGCTACAGTTGTGTATATCGTCGGTAGCTTGCGGGGTAGCGCTGCTGCTGGCACTGGAGCCGCCGCTCGGGCTGCCTCCCATGAATTGGTCGGCATTCCAGCTGGCGGCATTACTGTTGCCACTGGTGAGCTTAGCCAGTTCCGGCGTACAGCTGGTTGCGAGCTTGCCCGAAACCTTGTCTGTGGTTTGTGAGGTATTGCTGGCAGTCTTGCCCGTGTACCAACCGGGGAAGAGGTCGTTGCTGGGGCTCGGTTCGACATCGCCGTAGTGGATGTGCTTGGTCAGAATCCATGCCGGCAAGGTCTTGACGGTACTTGGCTTCTGCCAGTTGACTGCTGGCAAACCGGCGTGGGCGGCCTGCATAATCCCTTTGGTCAGCGGCGTCGTGAAGTACTCCATGCTGGCGCCCCTGGCAGAGATGTCTACCGTGCGGTCATGGTTACCGACCCACGAAACGACGGCATATTTGGTCGACCAGCTGGCCATCAGACCATCGAAACCATAGTTGGTAGTACCGGTCTTGATGGCGAACTTCCAGCCGTTGTAACGGTGAAACTTGTAGCTGTTGGTACACGTGGTGTCGGTACAGCTGCCCGGCAGGTAACTGGCGCGGGGGTCGCTGGCCATGTCATTGATGATGTATGCTGTGTCGGCTTTGATGGCCTGCTTGCCCTGGGGCTGGCTCCATTTGTACAGCGATTTGCCGCTCGGGTTGGTGACGCTGAGGAGGTAGGTGCGCGGGATGGCATTGCCCAGGCGGCCGAAGGTAGCGAAGCCGTTCACGTGGTCGTCCAGGTGCAGGTAAGCACCGTCGCCAATGGCTGACGCGCCATAGCACTGCGTAACAACGGTCTGCTTTTCGTCGGCGTAACAGTTGTATGGCTTCTTGCCCTTGCTTTCCAGATACTGGTTGGACATCATGGCCGAAGCAGTCGCGATGGTCTTGTTTATGGAAGCGACTTTGCCGGTACTTTTATCGTTCGGTACGGCCGAAAGCATAGATTTGACGGCCGGGACGTTACGTGAGCCGCCGAGTGCATAGCGGAGGGTTATGGGGCCGGGGTAAATGAAGTCATAGTCTTGCAGACAATTACCCGGGTTGGTTTTGCTGACCCGTTGTTGAGTACATGGGTAGCCCGGAAGCGCCCCTTGGCTGTCGAAGAGGACCGAACCGGCGCCGACATTGGTATTGTTTTCTATGAACGCAGCGTAGTCGTAGGGCTTGAATGTCGAGCCTGGCGAGACTTCGATGCCGGAGGCGTAGTTGTTCTGGCCGTAGCCTGGCTTGTTAAAATCGACGCCGCCAACCAAGGCGACTATCTGACCTGTCGGGACATCTTCGAGGACGGTGGCTTCTTCGTCGGCCGTGCCGCCGCTGAGCTTGGTGATGTTCGGGATATTGGCTTGGACGATTTCTTCGGATTTGGCCTGCAGGTTCATGTCGAGCGTAGTTATGACTTTCCAACCGCCGCGTTGCACCAGGGCGGTGCCGAATTTGTTCTCGAGCTCTTGCTTGGCGGTCAGCACGAAGTACGGAGCTTTGATGCCGGCGTACCGGGTCTGCAGCGGTTTGACCTGCGCCAGGACGTCGACTTTTTTGGCTTCGTCGGCTTGCGCTTGGGTTATGTAACCTTGCTTGGCCATCTGGTCGAGCACATAGTGTTGACGGTCGAGCAGGCCTTCTCTGTTGAAGACGTTTACGGTTACTGCCGGGTTGAAATCGGGGCTGTTATACGGCGAGTATGCACCCGGTGCTTTCGGTATGGACGCCAGCATCGCTGCCTGTGCTAGTGACAGGTCTTTGGCGTCGATATTGAAGTAGTCTTGTGCGGCCGCTTGCACACCATAGTCGACGTTGCCATACGGGGCGATGTTCAGGTAACCGGTCAAAATGTCTTGTTTGCTGTACTCGCGCTCCAGCTCGACCGCCAGGATAAGTTCCTTCACCTTGCGGCTGATAGTACGGTCGTTGGTCCAGCCTTCGTTCAGTTTGACGAGCTGCTGGGTGATGGTTGAACCACCCTGGGTGCTGCCGCCTTTGAGGTCGTTTATGCCGGCCCGCATGATTCCGCGGACGTCGAAGGCGCCGTGGTTGTAATAATCTTTGTCCTCGATGGCGACGGTCGCCTGCGCCATGTATTTGGAAATCTGGTCGCTGGCGACCGGTACGCGCTTGGTTTGGTCGTAGTCTTGCCACAGCACTGTCTGGCCAGTTTTATCGTAGTAGGTGACGCTGCCGCCGAGGTTGCTGCCCGACAAGTCTTTGATTTTCGGCAGGTCCTTGCGGAAGTACGCGAAGAGGCCGACAACCAGCAGGAACACCGCCACCAGACCGATGCCGGTGATTTTGAGCGCCATAATACCGCCTTCGCGGCTAAACCAGTACTTGGCTAGCCGTTTCGGACTGAGACGGTACAGTGCCCGCTTCCAGGGTTCTTTGGGGAGTGTGCTGAGGTAGGCGGCTTTTTTGCGGGCTTTGGCTTCTTTGTTGGCCTGGCGGCGTTCGCCGAGGCTCTGGTTCAACTTGATAGTCGCACCGCTCTTGGTGGTGAAGGTGTTCTTGGCCGCTTTGGAAGTACGCCGTGGACGCGGTGCAGGGTCACTCATATGTTGAAATTATTGGTCTCTCACTACAAAAGTAATAACTACCAGTATACCAAAAACCGCCCCGAAAAGCACAATACAAACCAGCAGCTTTTTGTTTCCTCCAGCAATTTCACAGCTGACAGTGTGGCCGTTCACCCTTCACCATTTTCCATTTACCATACATTTACCGTGAACCGTTTCCCATGAAGAACAACGCCCGCACGGTTACCGGTAAACGGCTAACGCATGGTGAACAGTGAAGGGTAAAAGGTAAACGAAGATTAGTAAACGATACTCAAGACAGATACGCTATACTGATATCTATGAAACTTTCCGACGAACTCAAATGGCGCGGTTTCGTAAACCAGACCACCTACAAAGACCCCACTGTGCTTGACGGCGACCCCATAACATTTTACTGGGGTGTCGACCCCAGTGCCGACAGTATGCATGTCGGCCAGCTCGCCATGGCGATGATGATAGGCCACTTTATACGACACGGGCACAAGGCTATATTGCTTGTCGGTGGCGCCACCGGACTCATCGGCGACCCGGACGGCAAGAAAGATGAGCGGGAGCTTAAGACTACCGAAGAGGTTGACGCCAACAAACAAGGCATCAGCGCGCAGTACAAAAAGCTCTTCGATGGGAAAGAGTTCGAAATCGTCGACAACTACGATTGGTTTAAGGACATGGGTTATCTTAACTTTTTGCGCGATGTTGGCAAACATGTGCCGATGCGCCAGATGCTTGGCCGCGAGTTTATCCAGACGAGGTTGGGCGAAGAGGGCGCCGGCATATCGTATGCCGAGTTCAGCTATGCGCTGATACAGGGCTATGACTTCCTGCATCTTTTCCAAGAGAAAGGCGTCACTCTGCAGGTCTGCGGGGCTGACCAGTGGGGCAACTCTATCGCTGGCGTAGAGCTGATTCGACGGATTAGAGGGACTGAGGCGCACATTTGGTCGGCGCCGCTCATCATCGATAAAGTCAGTGGCAAGAAATTCGGCAAGAGCGAAGGTAACGCCATTTGGCTCGACCCGGCCAAGACCACGCCGACTCAGTTCTACCAGTTCTGGATTAACTGCGACGACGCTGGCGTCGAAGACTACTTGGGCATATACACCATGCTCGGCCAGCGCGAGGTCAAAGCCATCATGACGGCGCACCGGGCCGATCCGGGCGCGCGTATCGCGCAGACGCACCTAGCCGGCGAAGTGACTAGGCTGGTTCACGGTGACGAAGCCATGCAGACCGCTGAAATCATCACCAACATCCTGACAGGCAAAAAGCCGGTCGGTGAAGCCGACAGCGTGCTTGAAACACTGCGTACGGAGATTCCGGCGACGACGACAGCGGCCGAGGGCTCGGTTATAGACGCCTTGGTTCAGACCGGCCTGGCTGGCTCCAACAGCGAGGCGCGCCGTCTGCTACAGGGTAACGGTATTTCTGTGAATGGCAAGAAAATTGCGCGCGAGAACTTCGAAGCGGGCGATTTTGAGAATGGCCGTCTTCTCCTCCGCCGTGGCAAAGCGTTCAAAGACTCCGCTCTCGTCGAACTGCAACCCTAGCTGCAGAAATTCTAAATTCTAAACCCTAAGCTCTAAACAAATTCCAAATTCAAAGACTTCAATGTTCAAAACATCACATCCTGGGGGTGTTTTGAGCATTTAGACCTTTGTTCATTTGAGCTTGTTTAGGGCTTAGGGTTTAGAATTTAGGGTTTAAGTACCGATGACGTTCATTTATTGCTATACTGTTACTCTATGACTACGAAAGAAATCAAAGCCGAAGACCACCAAAAAAACGCCGACTGGTACGACGACCCGTCGCATAACTATCTCCACTACTGGGATGGCCGTGATTACGAAGACGCTGCCGAGCGCATGGCTGTAGGCCGCTTTCTAAAAGGCAAGCATTTCCGGCACGCCGTCGACATCGGTGGTGGCTATGGCCGCTTGTGTATATTCCTCGAAAAATATGCCGACAAAGTTACCTTGACCGATAGTTCGCAGCAGCAGCTCGACATCGGCAAAGAGTTCCTAAAAGACCACCCGGAAATTGACCGGAGGCGCATGACCGCGCAGAAGATGGACTTCAAAGACGGTGAAATCGACCTCCTGACCATCGTTCGCATACTGCACCACATTCCTGACCCCATGCCAGCCTTTCGTGAGATTCATCGTGTGCTAGCCAGCGACGGCTATTTCGTTATGGAGTTCGCCAACTACGCCCACGCCCGCAACCGTGTGAAGCACGCACTGAAAGGCAAAAAGCTGCCAATCGAACCGGTCGACATCCGTTCCGAGGCCCAGAAAGCGCGCGACGATACACCGTTCGTCAACCACAACCCGAAGACGGTCATAAAACAGCTCGCCGAAGCCGGCCTGGAAGTCGAAAAAGTCCTGTCCGTCTCCAACCTCCGCAGCCCTGGCCTGAAGAAGGTCGTACCCAAGAGCATCATGCTCAGCCTAGAAAGCCTCATGCAAAAACCCTTCGCCAAATCCTATTTCGGCCCCTCCACTTTCTTCCTCATCAAAAAAGTAAAGTAGTCGTCTTGTCCGCTGATGGTTCGGTGCTATAGTGGGGATATGCAAGATTTAACCGACGACGAACGAAAACAAGTGCTTGGCGAAGTATTGTTTGATGAGCTTCGGGCTATTCGTGAGGCGCTTGACGACGTGCCGAAGCGTTCGGAGTTCAACCAGCTGGAAGAAAAGGTGGATAAGATAGGTGCTGATGTCGAAACAATAAAACTAGTCGTAAAAGACCAGTCCCGCCAATTGCAGCGCCACGAAGCTGAAATCGCCACCCTCAAGAGTGCTTAGAACAGTTCTTTCTTAGTCTTCAGGTAGGCCAGTAAGCTGGAATTCAGTGATGCCGTCTGCTGTTGTGGTTCCTGTCGGCATAAAGCCCGCGGTTTGGAGAGCGGCAAGTGTGCGCTCCACTTTCCACGGTTCTTGGTCAGTGATTTCCTGAATTTCCGTTACGGTAAGTGCCCGACCGGGTTCCCGTAGGAATGCGCCCGTGGTAGTTGTCGGCTCTCTGTCTTCGGCGACGTCACGAATAGTTTGCCCGAATTCGGACATGAGGTCGAATGTATGAGATTCTTGTGGCGCTTCGTTCATTAGTTACCTTCAGATAATGGTTAGGTTAATTATTCACTGCAATTATTGCATTGTCAAATTTACGCGTCCGCCTTGGTCAAATTAAGACTATACTTATAAAGTATGAAACTAGAGAGTGCGGTCACGGAAGTGAAGGGGGTGGGGCCGGAGATGGCGAAGAAGTTTGCTGTTTTGGGCTTGAAGACCGTGGCCGACCTTGTCGATTATTTGCCGCGGCGATACGAGGATTATTCTGAAGTTACGGACATTCGTGATACGAAGCCGGGTGCTGTGACTATTAAGGCTACGGTGAAGCAGGCGACTGGCCGATATGTGCGGCGAGGAATGCACATAACCGAGGCGGTAGTCAGTGACGATACCGATAGTATGCGGATAGTCTGGTTCAACCAGCCGTACCGGGCTGCCGCATTGAAAACAGGGGCGGAGTACTATTTTTCCGGCGTGTACGAGCGCAGTTACCAACGCATGCAACTTATGAACCCGAGCGCCGAACTGGTACAAGACTTTACCTTAAATACAGCGCGGATTGTGCCGGTCTACCGCGAAACCAAGGGACTGACGAGCAAACAGATTCGCAAGGCTATCGGCGCTTGCATGAGCCTGATGCGGACGCTGCCCGAGACATTGCCGGCTTGGCTCGTGAAGGAAGAAAAACTACTGAGCCGAGCCGAGGCCATACGTGCGATGCATTATCCGGAGTCATCAGAACAGCTGGCCGAAGCTAAGCGACGACTGGGTTTCGAAGAGGTTTTTGAACTGAGTCTGGCCAGTATGCTGAACAAACAGGAACTGGCCGCCGACGTTAGCCTAGCGATTCTGTTTGACGAAGCGTTGGCGCGAGATTTCGTAAAACATCTGCCATTTGACCTCACGAACGCGCAGCGCAAAACAGTATGGCAAATCTACCAGGACATGCAGGCCGAGCACCCTATGAACCGTTTGGTCGAAGGCGATGTGGGTGCGGGCAAGACGGTGGTGGCGGCTATGGCGGCGTTGATGGCACTCAAGCAAGACTACCAGGTGGCGTTTATGGCGCCGACGGAGATATTGGCAAGACAGCACGCCGAAACACTCTACAAACTACTTGAACCGCTGGGCTACGCGGAGCAGCTTACATTGCTGGTGGGCGCGCTATCTGCCGCACAGAAAACCAAAGCACACAAAGCCATTGCCAGTGGCGATGCGAGGTTTTTGGTGGGGACAAATGCGCTCATTCAGGAAAAAGTAGACATGCATAAGCTGGGGCTCATAATCATCGACGAGCAGCACCGTTTTGGTGTTGAGCAGCGAAAAACCCTTATGGCCAAGGCCAGCCACATGCCGCATGTGCTCAGCCTAACGGCCACGCCTATCCCGCGTTCGCTCGCGTTGACGCTGTACGGTGAGCTCGACGTATCTATCTTGGATGAGAAGCCGGGCAATAGATTACCCATAAAGACCGAAATCATCTCGCCGAATTCACGTGAGGCGATGAATGCCGACATTCGCGAAGAATTAAGTAAGGGCAGACAGGTGTTCGTCGTGTGTCCATTGATAGCCGAGTCTGATACTTTACCGGCTGTCTCGGCCGAGGCGGCATTTAAGCAAGTACAGAAAGATTTCAAAGGCTGGAAAGTCGGCTTGCTACACGGCAAAATGAAGGCCGACGAAAAGAACGACATCATGCAGCAGTTCGTCGACCGTAAACTAGACATCTTAGTATCTACCACAGTTATCGAAGTCGGTGTAGATGTGCCGAATGCCAGCGTGATGGTCATAGAAAGCGCTGAGCGCTTTGGCCTGGCGCAGGTGCATCAGCTGCGCGGGCGGGTTGGGCGTGGGGGCGAACAGTCGTACTGCTACCTGGTTATGACTGATAGCAAACCGCCGACCCGCCGACTGCGGGCGCTCGAAACAAGCCAAGACGGCTTCAAGCTCGCAGAACTAGACCTGGAGCTCCGTGGTCCGGGCGCCATTTACGGCCAAATGCAGCATGGTGCCCTGGACCTGCGTGTAGCTAAACTGACCGATGTAAAACTCATAGCTTCCGCACGCGCAGCAGCTGCAGAATTTCTGAAACGTGGCGAAAATCTGGTAAAATATACGGAGTTAAACACTCGGGTGACACGCCTTCGTGCCGTTACCAACCTCAATTAATGAACCCTATCTTCTATCTTCTATCTTCTATCTTCTGCAAAAACGGAGTTTTTGCGTAATGTATTCTGGCACAACGCTCAAGCCCATGCGCAAATTCGACGCCTGGTTCGGCGCGCACCAGAAGATTGACCGCGTGGCTCGGGTGCAT
Organism: Saccharimonadales bacterium (SeqCode); assembly: GCA_039809105.1. Lineage (GTDB taxonomy): Bacteria > Patescibacteriota > Saccharimonadia > Saccharimonadales > UBA4665 > JBDHUJ01. The sequence continues at coordinate 31,732 of JBDHUJ010000011.1, read as the reverse complement.
CTGGGACGGCTGATAGCCGGGCAAGGCAACTTCCCAACCCGCAAACAGATTATCGGTTTCGAAGGGTATGATGGCCCGGACGGCATCAAACGCAAGACGCCGGCGCAGGGTGAACCCTGGCACTACTACAACCCCGAAGATGCCAGTGACGTGCAGATACTGGAGGTCCTGGAGAAGAATTATCAAGAACTCGTAGCCGCGCTGAAGAAAGGTAATATGACCCGCGCGGGCTTTGAGGCGGCGTGGCTGGCGCATGGCATTGTCGATGGGCTGACGCCAGCGCACCATTACCCCTACGAGAAAGAGCTTATGCGCTTGCGTGGCTCTGGGCTCGAAACCCGTACGAGTGCCAAAGACAAGGTTATTATCCCCGGTGAGAATATTCCGGACCGGGTTAGTAAAAACTGGCAGATGTGGGGCGACAAAGGCTTGCTGGCGACGCACATGGCGTTCGAGTGGGGTGTGGCCGTTATGATAGTGCCGCTGCGGCTGACGCATGCCATGCCAAGCGACGATGAAATCCGCTGGGTGCTTAAAAACGGCATATCCGAACTGTTCAAAGAGCGCGCCGGGCAGATTGCGGACTTACACATGTATGACACATTTTATAAATCCGGCTGGAATGCCCGGTTGGCGAAACAGGTGCGCAAACAGCTAGTCCCGAGTATTATAAACACCGTGACACTGGCGTGGTATGCGGCGTTCCATGAAGCGGAGCTGAGTAAAACATGAAAGACAAATCTTGAGAGTAATCGCCGGGCGTCTGGGAGGCCGAACATTCGAAGACCCGCGCGGCCACCGCACACACCCGATGAGTGAAAAAGCCCGCGGCGCTATTTTCAATGCCCTCGGCGATGTCGATGGCCTGACATTTCTGGATGCTTACGCTGGCACGGGCGCACTGGCTATCGAAGCTGTGAGTCGAGGCGCCAAGAGCGTGCTGGCTATAGATGTCGACACCGAAGCCGTGAAAACCATGTCGGCGAGCGTGAAAAGCCTAGATTTGCGTGAAAACATTACGGTGCTGCGTAAAAACATCAGCGGTTGGTCGCGCAACAACCAAAACCGCCAGTTCGACGTAGTGCTGGCCGACCCGCCGTACGACGACATCCGCCCCGACGTCATAGAACGCCTGGCCGTACACGTTATTCCTGGTGGCATCTTTGTTCTGAGCTGGCCTGGCGCGGAACCTGTCCGCGAACTCGCTGGCCTCGAAACTATCTCCCACAAAACCTACGGCGACGCCCAACTTGTCTTCTACCGCAGAAAGGCCTAAACTGACTACTATGAGTTTAACCACCGACGACCTCCAGGCTATAAAAGCGATTATCGATGACGCTTTTGAAGATTCAGACCGACGCACCGCGGCTGGCTTCGCCGAAGTCCACGAAAAAATAGACCAAGTAAAGACCGAGCTCAAAGCAGATATTACTCGCATAGAAAACAAACTGACACCGACGATTACTCAAGTCGAAGACCATGAAGTGCGGCTTGCTGCCCTTGAGCCACACGCAGCCTAGTTTTTTGCACAAAAAACAGGTAAAATACCTCAGTTACTATGCGGATGTGGTGGAATGGTAGACACGATAGTTTTAGGAGCTATTGTCGCAAGGCGTGGAGGTTCAAGTCCTCTCATCCGCACCAAACAAAAATGGCCGAAGTTTCGGCTATTTTTGTTTGGGGACGGGAAAGCTTGCTACAATGGGGGTAGAAAGAGGAGGTAGCGTATGGTTGTGCTGATAGTCGCGATAATCGTAATCATCATCATTTTGGCGGGCGGGCTGTTTACGGTGACGCAGCAGACGGCGGGTATCGTGGAGCGATTTGGCAAATTCAAGCGGATTGCCCCGGCCGGCCTCAACTTCAAGATTCCACTTATCGACCGTATAGCCGGGCGCTTGAGCCTGCGCATACAGCAGCTCGACGTGCGAGTCGAAACCAAGACGCAAGACAACGTCTTTGTCTTCGTGGTCGTAAGCGTGCAGTACTATGTGCTGCCGAGCAAAGTGGTCGACGCGTTCTATAAACTCCAGAACCCGCAGGCGCAGATAACGAGTTTCGTGTTTGACACGGTCCGTGCCCGCGTGCCCAGCATGATTCTGGATGATTTGTTCGAAAAAAAGGACGACATCGCCCAAGCGGTCAAAGCCGAACTCGACGCGGTGATGGATGATTTCGGCTACGGCATCATAAAGGCCCTGGTGACCGATATCGACCCAGACGCCAAGGTCAAAGATAGCATGAACGAAATCAACGCCAGCCAGCGCATGCGCGAAGCGGCCATACAACAGGCCGAGGCCGACAAAATCCGTGTAGTGAAGGCCGCCGAAGGCGAAGCAGAGTCGAAGGCGCTGCAAGGTCAGGGTATCGCAAACCAGCGCAAGGCAATCATCGAAGGGCTTAAAGAATCAGTCGAGAGCTTCAACAAAAGCATCGACGGCACGAAGGCGGAGGATGTCATGAACTTGGTACTGATGACCCAGTACTTCGACACGCTGAAAGAAATCGGCCTGAACGGCAAAAACAGCACCATTCTCATCCCGCACTCTCCTGGTGGCATGGGCGACATAAGCGAGCAGATGCGCGACGCTATCATCACCGCCAACCAAGTCACCCAAAGCGGCAAATCTACCAGCTAAACAGGAGAGGGGGTATACTAAACCCATGAGTACTGACGATACTAGCTACGTAAGTGTGCTCCTCGAAGAAATCCGCGACCAGAACAAAGCGGTGCTTGAAGCCGTGGGCGACATAAAGCAAAAGGTCGATACATTGCCAACGCGTGATGAATGTAACGAGGTAAAACAGGACATCAAGGTAATCAAGGCTGCCGTAACGGATTTGAGCAAAGGGCAGCGTGACCTCGACCGCCGCCTGACCCAAGTCGAAAACTCGTAAAATTTGACAGAAGTGGTATAATGTAATTATGTTTGTAAGAACTAACCATCATTCACACGTATCGCCGGAGCTTGTCGGTTAGCTTACTCTTGTCTTAAAACAATGAACGCCGGACAACCTCCGGCGTTTTGCTTACACAATCATTTTACACAAGGAATACCACTATGAAAGAAGCAATAACCCAAGCACGTAACGCCCAGACTATATTGGTGACGGAGCGAAACATGGAGCTATCGTTTGAATGGCTCGAATCAGTCGGCGTCGTTACCCCTACTATAACGGGGAGGCGTCTTCACTGGTGAAGCAAATGGTCGTACTTTCGGCATTAGCCCAAACAGCTATATACCGCGGGCACTTAGTCGTGGTATCGTGCAGTTTGCGCTCTATGGCGAAGACCAGTATGTCGAACTGGAAGGCTCCGATAACTTCATATTTGAACCAGTCGCGACGATGAACTGTAACCAGGTTCTGGCGGTCTCGAACACGAGGCCGCCCACCTTCGAGGTGCCGGTAGGCGTTGCGACGAGCTACCCGAATGCGTTGCTTAAATTCCTGGCCGAGACCGGTATCAACGCGTATTTCGAAGAGTATATGCCTGGTAAGGTCGAATCGGCTTGGAAGCTCGGAATCGCGGAAGCGATTTTTGACATCCGCGAATCTGGAAAAAGTTTGGACGACAACGAACTGCAGGTAGTCGCAGCAACCGAAAAACTGCAATTAGGCGGTCTCTGGCTGCGACAAGACGATAGTACCGGCGCGCTGTTGTATAATAAGGAGCGAATATGAGTTTAAGTACACAACCCTACAAAGGCGCGCGGGATTTCTACCCCGAAGACAAGCGCGCCCAGAAATACCTGTTTAGCAAAATGCGCGAGGTTACCGAACGTTTCGGCTACGAAGAGTACGACGCCCCGATTCTTGAGTCGCTCGAACTGTACTTGGCGAAATCTAGCGAAGAAATCGTTGATGAACAGACCTATGCGTTCGAAGACCGTGGCGGTCGCAAAGTCGTCATACGTCCAGAAATGACGCCCACCGTCAGCCGCATGGTAGCCGCCAAACGCCAGGAGCTACCATATCCAGTACGGTGGTATAGCATACCGAATCTTTGGCGCTACGAGCGCCCGCAGCGAGGACGTCTGCGTGAGCACTGACAGCTCAACGTCGATATTTTCGGCGTCGAAGGAATAGAAGCAGAACACGAAATCATAACCATTGCCGACCAGATTCTGAAGAGCTATGGTGCACGGGCAGATATGTACACCATTCGTCTCGGCAGCCGCAAGCTGACGAACCATCTGTTCGGTGAATATCTCGGGCTGGGTGATACGCAACGTGAAATGCTCATTCGCCTGGTCGACCGTATGCACAAAATGGAGCACAGCAGCTTCCTTGCGCAGGCCGATGCCATCTTGACCCCGACGCAGCGTGAACAGGGTGTGCTCGCCGGTTTGCAGCGGCTGCTACGGGCCCAGCGGCTCGAGGACCTGCCCGGCGGCCTCGAACGACATGAATCGGTACTCAAACTGAAGCTGCTCAGCGGCATGCTGCAAGATTCACGGGTTACCAATGTGAAATTCGACATAACACTGATGCGCGGCTTCGACTACTACACCGACATCGTCTTTGAGGTGTTCGACACTGACCCAGAAAACAATCGCAGCATGTTCGGTGGTGGCCGTTACGACGGCCTGGTTGGGCTCTTCGGCGTCGAGCCAGTCGCGACCGTCGGTTTCGGCATGGGTGACGTAACACTGCAGAACTTCCTGGAAAGCCACGACCTGCTGCCGGACCTTCGTCCTGAAACTGATGCGTACGTGGTCCTGATAGGCGAAGGCACGTACGAAAAATCCCAGCACGTCCTCCAGGAGCTGCGTGGTATGGGACTGAACCTAGCTGTTGACCCGGGTAACCGCGATATTGGCAAGCAACTCAAGACTGCGACCAAAAAGGGCATACACTACGCTGTCTTCATCGGTGAAGCCGAACTTGCTAGCGGCCAGTTCAAGGTTAAGAATCTGATGTCTGGCGAAGAAGATTCGCACAGCCTGCAGCGCATAGTCTCACTCATAAAGGATTACCGTCGCGTGCACGAAACCCGCAAAGACCCCGACGACGACCTCGAAGACGTGTAAATCTGAGCTACAGTTCACCGTCACCGTCATGCCTCCCCTGCGTCCGTCATTCCCAACTTGATTGGGAATCCAGGTCTCGTGCTTCCACAGTCTCACTTCGGTTGAGCTATCACGGCACGTTATTCGCCCACCGGTATCTCGACCGTAGTGGAGAAATCTTCCCTTGTTCCTGGTGTTTGTCATGTCAGCAGAAGCTGGCCTGACGAGCCTTAAGTACGCCCGGACGGTTTTGGTCTGAGCGTTGGCTGGATACCTGTGCACGGGGATGGGTGAGAGGTCTCTAGTACGGTTCGGAATCGGTGGTGACTTCCAACGTAGGCGTCTTATGGTCTGACAGGGAAACCCTGAAGGGTTTCCCTACGCTCGGTAGCTCCTGACGCTTCGCTTGGAGCTAGCCGGGCTACCCTTCCGGACTGCAGACCAACGTTGGGGGAGGGCTCGCTGGGCGCGAGCCATGGCGGTTTTGGTCGGTGGCGGTAACAGGCGTCGAGTGACAAGGGTGGCACTTAGGTGCCACATCTGTTATAGTAAGTGGCTATGCAAACAACGCTCAAGAAACTCTCAGATACCAAACTCGAACTTGTCATCGCTGGTGACGAAGCACTGCTCGCAAGCGTGAAAGACCGCGTGCTCGCCGAACTCGCCAAAGACGTGAATCTGGCTGGCTTCCGCAAAGGTCACGCCCCAAAGGCGCTTATAGAGAAGAACGTCGACCAGGCAACGCTGCAGACCCGCTTCCTCGACGCAGCCGTGAACGAACTGTATGTGAAGGCTATAACCGACGAAAAGGTCCGGCCGGTGCAGAGTCCCGAAGTCGCCATCGTGAAATTCGTGCCGTTCACGACGCTGGAAATCAAAGCCACGGTCGAGGCCGTCGGCGATATACAGCTCGGCGACTACAAAAAAGTCAAGGTAGCGAAGCAAATCGTCAAAGTGACTAAGGACGACATTCAGTCTGTGCTCGACGACCTGCTGCGCCGTGACGCCGAGAAGAAAGATGTCAGCCGTGCAGCGAAGGACGGTGACGAAATTGTCATCGACTTCACCGGAACCGACCCCAAGACCAAGAAACCGTTCGATGGCGGTACTGCTACCGACTACCCGCTCGTCATCGGCAGCAATACCTTTATCCCCGGCTTCGAACCGGAGCTCATCGGGCTGAAGAAAGATGCCAAGAAAGACTTCGACATTACGTTCCCGAAGGATTATGGCAACAAAGACCTGGCCGGCAAGAAGGTCAACTTCGCTATTACTGTCAAGGCGGTACGTGAAGTAGTCGCGCCGAAGCTGGATGACGCCTTCGCTGCCAAAGTCGGTCCGTTCAAGACGGTCGCCGAACTGAAGGCTGATATCGAAAAACAACTGGCAGCTGAAAAGGACAACCAAGCCCAGCGCGAACTCGAAAACGAAGTGTTGGCGCAGGTTGCCGAAAAGGCCAAGGCAGCCATTCCGAACTCGCTCATAGAGGAAGAGATGGACCGCATGGAGGCGGAAGAAAAGCGCAACCTGGTTTACCGCGGCCAGACCTGGCAGGAACATCTCGATGCCGAAGGCAAGACCGAAAAAGAACACCGCGAAGGCCAGCGTGAGCAGGCTACGGCTCGCGTGAAAACCGGTTTGGTACTAGGCGAAGTCGCCGAGGCAGAAGACATAACCGTTACCGAAAAAGAACTCGACGAACGGATTGACGGCCTGAAGCAGCAGTACGCTTCCGACAAACAGATGCAGGCCGAACTGGCCAAACCCGAAAACCGCCGCGACATCGCCAGCCGTATCCTGACCGAAAAGACCATCGAACGTCTCGTCGGGTACGCTACTAAGTAGCATCGAATCCGGTTGAGTCACTGGAGATAGTTCGGCTCAAGGTGCCTACATAACCTTTTGAATGTGACTTTGGTCACGAATCTTCAGCAAATCTTAAAATACATTTGCACGTACTGCCTCGCTTAGTTTACTATGAGCTTCTGAACAAGGTGTGTAGGGTTACGACAGGAGGCGGAGTATGCGGTTTCTATCTGACTTTTTCAATTCTATTCACCGGAGGATACACGGAGCACAGCTCATCGCGCTATTCTTTTGCTTTAGCTTTATCATAAGCATAAGCCTCCCGCCGATTTCGGTGTATGCACTTTCGAGGCCAGAAGATGCCAAGTACCCGGGCACGCTGGACACTACAAAATCGAACATCAAACCGGCGGCAGACGCGACTCCGAGCATATACGGTGAAACGCACGATACGGCACTCGCCGGCGACCAGGACAGCGGGCCAGGCAAAAAGCAGCAATCCAAGCACGAAGAAATCGTCACTAAGCGCACCGCCAATACCAAAACGTTCGACCTGGGCAACGGCAAGATGGAAGTCCGCAACTACATGGGGCCGGTTCATTTTAAGACCGATGGCCACTGGAAGCAGATAGACACCAGCCTTGTAGAGGACGCGAATGCGGCCGAAAGCACCAATCTGCTCGGCAAGGGCATCGCCTGGGTCAAGGGCAAGACGCAGACATTGCACACCTACAAAGTCAAAGCGAACGACTGGCAGGCTAAATTCGCCGCAAGCGACGACCCCATCGGCATGGTACGAGTGCAGGCAAGCGGAAAGAACGTGCAGTTTTCACCGAAAGGTGCGAAAGCCGGTGTGACGCCTATTGTCCAAGAGAATAGCCAGGGCATAAAAACGGTAACCTACAAAGACCTGTGGCGCGGAGTAGATGTCGTCTACATGGTCAAAAACGAGATGCTAAAAGAAGAAATACACCTCAAGAGCAACGCGGCTGCTACCGACTTCTCCTACGACATCAAGGGTGCTTCGCTACAGAAGAATGCAAATGGCGGGTTCAGTATCGATGGCACCAAGCAGACGCTGTCCGAACTGAGCGTTACGTTGCAAAAGGCAGGTCCGACAAGCGAGAAAGTCGTTTCACAAGACTTCAAGAACGGTGTGCTGCACATATCGCTAAACAAATCATGGCTGAAAAAGCAGGCCAATGAGCAGTTCCCGATAGTCATCGACCCGACGTGGTCGAACAGCAGCACCGTAAGCTGGAACTACACAGCGTATAAGTCCGATGGCTATGTCTGTAGCAGCAGTGTCTGCTACATGAATGCGGGTGAGCTGTACGACAATGGCTGGAAGAACTGGCGGACAGTGTTCTGTACCGGAGATATCAGCTTCTTGTCGGGGAAGTTGCTCTTAGGCTCATCTATGTATCTGCAGCAAGCCAACCGCTCGTACCTGGTCGGTTACAACGGTCCACGCTACTACATCATGCAACACGCGTCTTACTTCGGCTACAACGGCATGGACGGCGGGGCGCCTGCAAATTCCGGTCTTGTAAACTATGGCGACAGTATCGATACGACCGCCATGGTGCGGTTCGAAGTTGGCCGTGCCGACTGGGGCCCGTGCTGGTCCTTGTGGGGTGAGGAATATGCGGCGACCACCTGGAAAGGCTTTGACGCGGATATTTCCTACATGGCATATGCCTACAGTACGACACCGGCGACGCCGACGGTCGTGACGCCACAGCCCGAACAGACGTTCACCGACCCCCAAGTAAGCTTCCAGGTGAATCCGGTCGGTGACGCCGATGGCGATGCTGTGCAGTATTACTTCCGTATCGCAACCGGCACCGATGGAGAAACGGGCACCGTTATCAACTCCGGCGACCTGAACACCACGCAGTGGACCGTCCCTGACGGAGTACTCCAAGACGGAAAGACCTACTACCTCCACGCCTATACTCGTGACCCGTACGCCTACAGCAAGGCAACAGACCCCATAAAGTTCAAGATAGATTCCCGGCGCGGAAAAGATAAGACCCAGACCTACGATACGGTAGGCCCAGTTAGCGTCGACCTGACGAACGGCAATGTCTCAACTAGTGTCAGTAGCCATGACACCACGGCACTCGGTGGTAGTCTCGGTGTCTCGCTGGACTACAATTCGCCGATGCGGTCACGCCAAGGTCTTGTTGGAAGTTACTGGAACAATACTTCTCAGAGTGGAAGCCCAGTCGTAACTCGTGTCGATAAGAATGTGAACTTCAACTGGGTACTTGGGTCACCTTCGGCAGACGTAGTGAGTACCGACAATTTCTCGGCGCGGTGGACAGGCTATTTCGTCGCTCCGAAAGCGGGCACGTACTACTTTGGGGGCTCTAACGATGATGGCTTGAATATCACGGTGAATAACCAATTGCTGTATGCGCAAGGTTGCTACAGCGGCATATGCTATGACACTACCAAAAGCGTCACTTTGAGCGCGGGGCAGGTGGTGCCGATTCAGCTTGATTACACAGAGTGGACGGGCAATGCTTACGCATTGCTGTATGTGAAAGGCGCCGTTGCAGAGCAAGTAGTGCCGCAAGAGTGGCTGCAGACGGGTGCTCGTTCGGTGGCTCAACCACATGGGTTAACGGGCTCGTACTATGCAAATAACGCAGGCTACTACCTCGACGGAGCAAACAAATCCCTGATAGTGAGACGCGTTGATTCGGTGCTTAACTTTAACTGGGGCACCGCAGGTCCAGTACCGAATACCAATGCAGACTTCATGACTCGCTGGTCAGGCTATATTACGCTCGCGGACGGGGACTACACATTCGGAACAAACGCTGACGATGGTTCCAAAATTACCATTGGCAACACCAAGGTCGTAGATAATTACACGAATGGGTGCTGCGCTGAAAAGTACGGCTCAACGGTTCACTTCAATGCGGGGACGTATCCGATTCAAATCGACTATTATGACGTCGGTGGCCCTGCCACACTGAGCGTGCTGGTGAAGGTGAATGGCGGTGCCGGTCAGATAATCCCTACCGAATGGTTGAGCCCGAGCGCGCAAGTCTTACCGTCCGGCTGGCAACTTGGCGTGGACCCTGATGGTGACCTGAGCTACGACCATCTGTCTGCCAACGAAAGCACGGTTACGCTGAGCGACTCGACCGGTGATACGCACGTCTACTCATGGACCGGCAGCGGCTACCGGCCGCCGGTAAATGAAGACGGGCAGCTGACCAAGAATGCAGACGGTACCTATACGCTTATCGATACCGACGGTCGAACGTACGTCTTCAATGCCGATGGTACGCTTGCCTCGGTTACCGACCCGACTGATGACCGCAAACCGGCGGCACTGAAATACACCTACGAAGGCACTCCGGCGCATATCACCCAGATTACCGACGGTGTTGATGGCGGACGCTACGCCAAAATCTACTACTCGGCAGACGGCAAGGACAAATGTGCGGCGACGCCAGACAGCTCCTACCTCGACCCCGGCAGTGGCTTGCTGACAGGCTATATATGCGCAGTCCAGACCAACGATGGCAGGACGACCAGCTTCTTCTATGCTAAGAATGGCGATAGTGTACAGCTGGCATTGGTCGTGAAGCCGGGCAATGAACGGACTTCCTACCAATACGATACGAATGGTATGATAACCGGTGTCCGTGACAGCCTGGCCGAAGATGCCATCGCCCAAAGCGTCCGGGCCAAGGACGACACGACTATTACCAAAGTTTCCTATGACGTCCTCGGCCGTGCTACGGGGGTAACGGCCCCTGCCGCTACGGCTACCGCTCCACAACAGCAACAGACGTACGAGTACGTACCATATGCCGCTCCGCTCGTACGATATATCAATCCTTCCATAGGTGACCGGTTCGTAACGACTGGCTCAGCGCCAGCTGGCTATGTGCCAGAGCCACACATTTCCGCTTCCTTACTCCTGGAACAGGCAAGCGGCACGTATGCGCTCTATAGCTGTAGGGTAAACTCCGACCAGTTCATCTCGACTGACGCTAATTGCGAAGGACAATATGTAATCGGGCTGATTGGCTATGTATATGGAGCCGCGCAGCCGGACGGGCTCACTGTCCCGATATATCGCTGTACGTTGCCGGGCGACCACTTCGTTTCCCACACGGCGAACTGCGAAGGCTATACGACTGAATCGCTACTCGGATACGCCATAAGCGGCACGGGTATGCTAGGTTCAAGCCGCAGCCATGTCGTGGGTGACTCAGAACCGAACGGCTTTACTCGTAGAGTCGACTACGACGCTACCTTCAGGACGACACGCGATACGGATGTGACGGGCAAGCAGACTTCCCAGCAATGGGATACTATAAAGGACCTGCTCTATAGCACTACCGATGCGACCGGTCTCAAATCGACTACGCTGTATGACAGTGAGGACCGGCCGACTGACAGCTACGGTCCGGCGCCGGCAGCTTGGTTTGGTACGGACCGTAAGCCTTTGGCTGCGTATGACTCACAGGTGCCACACACTACTACTGGCTACGACGAGGGCATCACCGGCCCTGCCGTATCGTATATGAACGTATCACTGCCTACATCCAGCTATATCTTGGCTAATAACCAGACGCTCTATCCGGGACAAAGCCTCGTTTCTGCGGATGGCCAATTCCGTCTAACGCATCAGACGGACGGCAATGTGGTGCTGTATGGGCCAGAGGGTCAGCGGTGGAGCACTAACACAGCCAACAAGGCTACGACGGCACTCATAATGCAGACCGACGGCAACCTTGTGCTTTACAACGGCGGAACACCGGTATGGTATAGCAATACTGGCGGCGGCCCATCGTCGTACCTGAATCTCCAGAATGACGGGAACCTGGTCATTTACAACAGTGCGGGAGCTCAGTGGTCGACTGGGACCCCAGGGGCTACGCCGATTACGACAAGCCGTGCCAGCCTCAGTGGCGCCCCTTTGTTGCACGCGACTAACATTGGAGGTCCGGCGGGCCAAGTTTCGAATAACTTTGGAGCAACCTCACCCGTACCAGGCAAAACTACTAACTGGGGTATGCGCCTGACCGGCAAGCTCGTCCTGCCCGCTACTGGTAACTGGGGTATCCGCATCTGGTCGGATAACGGTGTCCGTATGAGTATCGACGACACGGTCGTGATTGACGACTGGAAAGATGGTGGAGAGCGCAACCACCCGACATATACGTACAATAATGTAACCGCAAATACGCCACATCGCGTAAGTATCGACTACTACCACCTCTCGGGTAATGCGAACTTCGCTATCTATATGACGGCGCCAGGCCAAGCTGAGACACAAAATGTCGCACAGTACTTCGTACCAGACTATAGTCTCGAAACATCTCAGACTGTGTATGGTGCGCCGACGACAGGTGGTGCGACTGCAACCGTACAGAATAAGACTAACTACGGTGCTACCCCCGAGCTTGGCCTTGTGCAGAGCGCGAGCACAGATGCGACAAACCTTAACCTGACCGCCACGAGTACGTATGAAGCGCCCGGCACGGCATATTTGCGCCAGACTAGCAGCTCACTCCCAGGTGGTGCGACTACGAATTACACCTACTACGGCGCTACCGATGTAATTACAAATCCGTGTAATAGCGCCCAAAGCTTCCGCCAAGGTGGTATGCTCAAGCTCAAGGCCGAGCCAGACCCCGATGGCGCCGGTACGCAAACCAGCCGTACTGTCGAGACGGTCTACGACGATGCGGGTAAAGTTGTAGCAACCCGCTACAACACCGATGCATGGACGTGCACGACCTACGATAGCCGAGAGCGCGTACTGACGACCACCGTGCCTGCCTATAACGGGGCTCCAGCCCGCACGGTTACGAACAACTACAGTGTCGGTGGAAACCCGCTTGTTACGAGTAGCGCTGACGCGAGCGGTACGATAACCATCGAGACCGACTTGTTGGGTCGCAATGTCAAATACACCGATGCCAAGGGTAACATTACGACCAGCACCTATGACGCCAAAGGCCATCTGAGCCAACGTGTCAGTGTACTTGGCACCGAAGATTTCGTATATGATGGCGTCGACCGTCTGACGGACCAGAAGCTGGACGGCACCGTCTACGCGCACATCAACTACGACACGTATAGTCGTATCGATTCGGTAACGTATCCGGCTGCCGGCCAGCAAAAACTGACCTATACTCGCGACACGCTTGGCCGCTTGAACGGTGCGACTTACAATGGTTCCATTGCTCCCAAAGGTAGTAGTAACCTGCAGGTGTTGACCAAGGGCGCGGCAACGGCTTCGGTAAGCTCGGCGGCGGGCGGTTCATATGTCGATACGCTTCATTCGGCAACCACCTTCACACTGACAGGACTGAACGCGGCCTACGACGCTACAAAGGCAACTCAGTTTGGGCTGAACCTCGATGCGGGTACGAAGAGTGGCGTTGCGACGCAGTTGCGTGTTTCATACGACTTTACCGGTGATGGCACTTGGGATAGAACAGAAACGTATAAACCTATGGCGCTCAATGCTACGGCCGGTTACGAAAAATACACGGATGCCGCTGGGGTAAGTAGTACGACGGGCCAGTTTGCGAATCTCGTAAACGGCAAGGTAAAAGTCGAGGCCTGGAACACGGCTGGTAGCGCGGCTGCCACCATTGCGACACCATCTGCCGCTACCGACCCGCTGGCTGCTCTGGTCACGCTGCCATATATCGACGCGTCTCAGGGTAATCCGAACACTACCATTGCCGCCGACCAAGTCGTGCGTGCGACTACCGGCGACGTAGTAAGCGGTACCGAGCTCGGCCAAGCGAAGAGCTACAGCTATGACACTGCCGGACGGCTTGTAGCGGCAACGGTCGCGGGTACGAGCTACACCTATGGCTACGGTACTGCGGATAGTTCATGCAGTACGCTGGCTGGCAACAACGTCAATGCCGGCAAAGACAGCAACCGTACGAGCCAAACGGTGAACGGTGTCGCGACTACCTTCTGCTACGACCAGGCGGACCGCATTATCGGCAGTGGCAACACACTGTACAAGAGCCCGACTTACGATAGTCATGGCAATATGACCCAGATTGGCTCTGGCACGGTTACAAAACTGACCTACGACGCAAGCGACCGCAACTTAACGATAACTGAAGGCACAAAAAAGACCACATACACACGTGACGTACAAGGCCGTCTGCTAACGCGCCAAGTCGTCAATGGCACGACTACGACGAACGGCTATGCGTACACGGCCTCGGGCGATACGCCTGATGCACTGCTTACTTCTACAGGTGCGGTTTCGGAGAAGTATCTGAGCCTGCCAGGCAACGTTCTGCTTACCATCCGTCCTTCGCAGACAGGCAACGCCGGCAAAGTCTACAGTCTGCCGAACATCCACGGCGACGTCTTTGCTACCACTGACGCTTCCGGTACCCTGACCGGCACATTCCAAACCGGACCATTCGGCGAAACCATCACCGGCCAAACAACGCCAAACAACACCGCGGCAAACGGCACCATGAATTACGTCGGTAGTAACGAGAAACTTACCGAAGCAGCCTTTACCCTTACGCCTGTTCAGATGGGTGCCCGAGTCTACTTGCCGGCACTTGGGCGTTTTGCTAGCGTGGATGCGGTCCAGGGCGGAACGGCCAATACATACGTATATGCCTTGGATCCGGTTAATGAATTTGACCTTGATGGTAATGCGATAAACTGGCGAAAGGTTGGTAGTGTCACTGCGACGATAGGTGGTATAGCTGCCGCAGTCGCATGTGGCGCAAGCGTAGTGTGCGGTATCGCTGCAGGTGCTGTAGCCGCTGGTGCTGTGTATGCTGCTCAAAATGCTGGAACTAAGAATTTTAGTGCAGGGGGGCTAGCATTCAGTATGACCGCAGGTGGAGTGTTGGGCCGAATAGGTGCCGGTGGCAATTCAGCAGGGCTGGCGGGAGCAGGGAAGTGGGTAGCCAAAAGTCTTAATGGTGGAAAATCTCGAGTTGAAATTGCCAGCAAGGCAGGCAAGTGGTCGTATGATTTAGTTGGCAAAACTCATTTTGAAAAAAGTATCAAAAAAAGCATACCCACACCCCATAAGTTCTATCAGCCTGTTGAATCAAGGGCCTTAAAAGGCTATGGTAATAAAACAGTGACCACTAGAATGAACTGGAGGGATATGTATAGGGTTTATCGTCACCTTCGAAGGTAAGCAATGGTCAGGAGTACTTATGGAACACATGGATAGATATTTTGATGGCTTTGACGCACTTCCACTGAATGAAAATGGGTTTGAGTTATATCGTAATAAAGAGTATTTAGTATCGCTATATCACGATTTAACCTTGATGAGGTTTCGATACGAGGGTGGAAAGTTAATGCTCAATTTTATTGAGGCGCCAGACGCTCGTCATAAAGCATCTCCATCAGGCAGATGGATTCTTGAGGCTCATGACGTAGTAGCTATGGCAATTGAGAGCGAAGGTGAAGGAAACTTTGAAGATGTTCATGGCCTGACACTTCTAGGGGTAGAAGAAGAGAAGCTTCGGATTATGTTGGAAATTGGAGCGATGACAATTGTTTTTACGACAAGCAAGATTAGCCTTAAGGAGGGCTAAGAACCTTAGGGTAGCGTCTATGGTATAAGAAATTAGCACTCTTGACGGGAGAGTGCTAATTTCTTATACTGGAAGTACAAACGTTGACCATGCGTCATGCTGAGCAACGCGAAGTATCTGTCCTGAAGAGATTCTTCACGTACGCTTAGAATGACGAGACCCTGAAAGCGAGGTGATGATATGAGTGTACTAGTCCCAACCGTTATTGAAAGCGAAGGCCGCTATGAGCGGGCTTATGATATTTACAGCCGGCTGCTGAAGGACCGGATTATCTTCCTTGGCACCGACGTGAATGAAGCCAGCGCCAACATCATCGTCGCGCAGCTGCTGTTCTTGCAGGCCGAAGACCCCAAAAAAGACATTTATTTCTACATCAACAGCCCGGGCGGTGTTGTCTATGACGCACTTGCCATTTACGACACCATGCAATATGTGACGAATGACGTCCAAACCGTGGGTATCGGCGTACAAGCAAGTGCTGCGGCATTTCTGCTCAGCAGCGGTACCAAAGGCAAGCGATTCCTACTGCCTCACAGTACGGTCATGATTCACCAACCATCGAGCGGTACTCGTGGTAAGGTGACAGATATGGAAATCGACCTCAAAGAGCATCTGCGTATTAAGCAGACACTCAACGAAATCATGGCTAAAAACACCGGTCAGAAAATTGAGAAAATCCACGAAGACATGGAACGCGACAAATGGCTCACCGCCGACGAAGCTAAGAAATACGGTCTGGTCGACAAAATCATCTCCGACATCACCATCCCCCAAAAAGCTGCTTAAGCTTGCATATCGTTCCCAGACACGTATCATAAACAGTAACTGTTTAGGTATGGAGGTATCGTATGGCAGAGCTTCAGATTCGCACCGAAAATATAGACTTTCTTGTTGGCCGGCCCGAGAAACTAAGTATGGGTGAATGGCAGGACGTTCATCAGCTCCATCGTGACGCAGTAGTCGCGGCTGTGACGCCGGACCTTGAGGTATGGCGTGCCGAGGCCCATGTCGACTGGGATGCCGAGAATCCCCATAACACCGAACGGTACGCCGAGTTTCGGAAGAATCCCAATCATGCGGTGGCAAGAGGTTTTCTGCGACCGCAACTAGTCAAGGATGGGATTATCGTGCGGGCGCTTGACGGCGATGAACTCGTCGGCTTCGCCACTAATTACAATGCGACCTCGGGCCGAAGCCTGGTGGCCACGACGGCCAAAATGTTTTGGCCGGCCCGACGGTGGGCGTGGACATGGGATACGGCCGTCCGACCCGACCACCAGGGGCGCGGTATCGCACACGTGCTCGGCTTGCAGGCATTGTGTCGCCGCGAGGCGGAGCAGCCTACCTCTGCATACACGTATCCTGAATTCCGAGAGGCAGGTGCCATACTCGAAGGCGTTGGCTTTATGCTTCAAGACAGCACACCAGATGAAAAAGCCTTTGGAGGTTCATACCGCACGGAGTTAGCGCGCTATACCGCAAACACCGGCCAGGTTCGTGAAGGCTTGTTGACGCTAACAGGGATTGAGAACGCCCGGAACCATACTCGGATTACAGTGTGAACTGTAAGAAAAAATACAGTTTTTTGTAGGAAAGTGGTTGACGTAGTAAAAAACACTGCGTAGAATAGTATGTAAGAAGTAGTATAAGTTGGGTCGTGCTGCGATGCGCGCAAGCAGTAAGGCACCAAAATTCTCAGCTTAGTTTTCTTCGGGAGCAAAGAAAAAAGTATGCCAAAAGGTATGCTGGTAAGCTAGTACGCTAGTGAGCTGGTATGCCCGAACTGCATACATTAGGGACAGGGGTGCCCGATAGGTATCAGATTAAAAGACACTAGCGAACCAGCTCACTAGTTCACTAGCTAACCAAGAAGGGGATTTTTGCACGTATGGCGAAAGCTAGCAGCACCACAGCACCAACGCGGGTTTACTTTGCACAGACAGACGACAATTTCGATCTGCCGAACCTCGTAGACCACCAAAACCGTTCGTTCCAATGGCTGGTCGATGAAGGCCTGGGAGAACTCCTAGCCGAAATCAGCCCAATCGACGACTACACGAACACCAAGTTATCACTCCGGTTCAAAGACTACCACTTCGACGAACCGAAAATCAGCGAGGCGGATGCCCGCGAAAACAACATCAGCTACGAAGCGCCGCTGAAGGCCAACGTCGAACTGACCAACAAAGTCACCGGCGAAGTCAAAGAGCAGGAAATCTACCTGGGTGACTACCCATGGATGACCAAGCGCGGTACGTTCATCATCAACGGCGCAGAGCGCGTGGTGGTGAGCCAGCTTATCCGTAGCTCTGGCGTGTTCTTTAGCTCGGAACAGCACGGTATTAACAACCTTTACAGTGCCAAGGTCATTCCTGGCCGTGGCGCATGGCTCGAGTTCGAGACCGCCGCTAGTGGCGCGCTGTACGTCAAAATCGACCGGAAGCGCAAGATTGCTGTTACCACGTTGCTCCGCGCACTCGGCATGACCGACGCCAGCATGAAAGAAGCCTTCAAGCACGTCGACCAAGCCAAGCGCAGCTACATTGAAGCGACGCTCGAAAAGGACCCGACCAAGGGTCACTCGGAGGCGCTTATCGAAGTCTATCGCCGTCTGCGCCCCGGCGACCTGGCCACGGTCGACAACGCCCGCAGCCTGCTCGAAAACATGTTCTATAATTTTAAGCGGTTCGATTTCTCCCGGGTCGGCCGCTACAAGCTGAACAAGCGCCTGAACCTGGATGTACCGAATACTGCCGAGAACCGGATTATGCGCCTCGAAGACCTCGTTGCCATTGTTGCCGAGCTCATCCGCCTCAATATTACACAAGAGCCGGCCGATGACATCGACTCACTCGCAAACCGCCGTATCAAAATGGTCGGTGAACTGGTCCAGCGACAGTTCCGTATCGGCCTGCTACGTATGGTGCGCAACACGCAGGACCGTATGTCAATGTCCGAGATTGAAACCGTGCAGCCGGGCCAGCTCATCAACGCCCGCCCGGTTGTTGCCGCTGTCCGCGAGTTTTTCGCAAGCAGTCAGCTGTCGCAATTCATGGACCAGATTAACCCGCTTTCAGAGCTCGCCCACAAGCGCCGTCTCTCGAGCATGGGCCCCGGTGGTCTGAGCCGCGAACGCGCCGGCTTCGAAGTCCGTGACGCGCACGCGACTCACTACGGCCGTATCTGCGCCGTCGAAACGCCAGAAGGTGCGAACGTTGGTTTGGTGCTGAACCTGGCTAACTTTGCCCGCGTGAACGACTACGGCTTCATCGAAACCCCGTACCGTGTGGTCAAAAAGGGTAAAGTGACCGACGAGGTTGTGTACCTGGATGCCGCTGCCGAAGAACAGGCCGTTATCGCCGGTGCTGGTGTGGAGTTGGATAAGAACGGCAAAATCCTCGAAGAACGCGTCAGCGCCCGTATAAACCTGAAGTCCGGCGAAGTTGACCGCGAAGACGTGACACACATGGATGCTGCCCGCAACCAGATTATCGGCTCCAGCGCCGGTCTGATTCCGTTCATCGAAAAAGACTACGTCTACCGCGCACTGATGGGTAGTAACCAGCAGCGCCAGGCCGTTCCGCTTATTAAGCCGGAAAGCCCGATTGTCGGTACCGGCGTCGAAGCCGCAGCTGCCCGCAACACCGGTCAGATTATCGTTGCCGAAGCAGATGGCGAAGTCCTGAAGGCGACCGGTGAGGGCGTGACTGTCAAGTACAAAGAAGGCACCGTTACCTACGAACCACAGCACTTTGTCCGTTCGAACGAAGGTACCAGCATAAACCAGAGCGTCGTAGTCAGCACGGGCGACAAGGTCAAGACCGGCGATACACTTATCGAAGGCATGTCCGTCCAGGGCGGTGAATTGGCTCTCGGTAAGGACCTTATCGTAGCGTTCATGCCATGGGCCGGCTACAACTTTGAAGACGCTATCATCATCAGCCGCAAGCTGGTCGAAAACGACACGCTTACCTCTGTGCACATCGTTGACTACATGATTGAAGTCCGCGAAACCAAGCTTGGGCCAGAAATCGTCACCCGCGACATCCCGAACGTTTCCGAAGACGCCTTGCGTCACCTCGACGACGACGGCATTGTCCGTATCGGTGCCGAAGTACACCCGGGCGACATCCTTGTCGGTAAGATTACCCCGAAGGGTGAACAGGAACTGAGCTCTGAAGAGCGCCTGCTACGCGCTATCTTCGGTGAAAAGGCCAAGGAAGTTCGTGATACCTCACAGCGCATGTCGAACGGCAAGCATGGTAAGGTCGTCGGCGTAAAGATTTTCAGCCGCGAAAACGGCCACGAACTGAAGGCCGGTGTGCTGATGCAGATTCAGGTCTTCGTCGCCCAGATGCGCAAAGTATCGGTCGGGGACAAACTGGGTGGCCGCCACGGTAACAAGGGTGTTATCGCCCGCATCCTGCCGGTCGAAGACATGCCGTTCATGGCCGATGGTACTCCGGTAGATATCGTCCTGAACCCACTCGGTGTCCCGAGCCGTATGAACATCGGCCAGCTGTTTGAAGCTCACCTGGGCATGGCTGCCCGCGCGCTTGGCATGAAGGTCGCCAGCCCGTCATTCAACGGTGTCGGCATCGAAAAAATCCAAGAGCTGCTCAAGAAGGCTGAACTGCCGGAAGACGGCAAGCAACAGCTGTACGACGGCCGTACTGGTGACGCGTTCAAAGAGCGCACCACGGTCGGTTCTATGTACATGATTAAGCTCAACCACATGGTCGCCGACAAGATTCACGCCCGCAGCACCGGCCCCTACACCATGGTTACCCAACAGCCGCTCGGTGGTAAGGCACAAAACGGTGGTCAGCGCTTCGGCGAAATGGAAGTCTGGGCCCTGGAAGCGTATGGCGCCGCCAACACGCTGCAGGAAATGCTCACCATCAAGTCCGACGACGTCTACGGCCGCTCAAAGGCATACGAAAGCATCATCAAGAAGACCGATATCGTCGGTCCGAAGGTTCCGGAAAGCTTCAACGTGCTCGTGAAGGAACTGCAAGGTCTCGGCCTGAAGGTCGACCTGGTCGCCAGTGACGCTGTCGTTGACGCCGAAGCAGTCTTGGCTAGCAACATCCATCAGGAAGCGACGCATCCGGCTACGGTCGACGTACCGGTTCCCGCTATTTCTGATATCGACATGTCCGAAGAAGACGTCGTTGACGACGAATTCCTCCTGGAAGAAGACGGCCTGACTGTCCAAACGAGTGACGACGCAGACGCTGTCCTGGTCGCCACCGACGATGAAACTACTAACGAAGAGGAGGCAAAATAATGCGACGCTACTCTTACGGCACCGACATTGCAGACTTTGACGCCGTCCGCCTCGCGGTCGCCAGCGACAAAGACATCCTGGACTGGAGCTACGGCGAAGTCCTAAAGCCCGAAACCATTAACTACCGAACCCAGAAGCCTGAGCGCGACGGTTTGTTCTGTGAACGGATTTTCGGCCCAGTCAAAGATATTAACCCACACGACGCCAAGTACAAGGGTGTTCGTAGCCGCGAAGCCGCTGTTGATAAGAATGGCGAGCTGGTTACCCGCAGCATCGTCCGCCGCGAACGCATGGGCCACATCCAGTTGGCTGTGCCTGTGGCGCACATCTGGTTCCTGCGTGGTACCCCAAGCGCTATCGGCTTGCTGCTGGGTGTTACGGTCAAGAACTTGGAGCGCGTCGCTTACTTTGCGAGCTACATCGTAAAGAACGTCGACACGGACAAGCGCGACCAATATCGCACCGACAAAGAAGCCGAGTTCAAGGCAGCTCAAGATGCTATCAAACTTCGGTTTGAAAACGAAGCCAAGGCCGAAGACGCCAACGTCAAAGCCCTGGCCGAAGCTCAGACCAAGGAGCTCGAAGAAGTTACCAAGGAATGGGACACTCTGAAAGCTCAGCTCGACAGCCTTGTTAAACTTAGCCTGATGAACGAAACCGACTACCGCAACCTGCCTTCAGAGCTCCGCGCCATGATAAAGGTCGGTATGGGCGGCGCCGCACTGCGCGAGCTGCTCGACGAAATCGACCTTGGCAAGCTCATCGAAGACCTAACTGCCGAAGCCGAAGAAGCCAAGGGCCAGCGTAAGAAGAAGCTGATGAAGCGTCTTCGCCTGCTCGAAAGCATGGAGCGCGCCGGGATTGAGCCGGGCAGCATGTGCCTGAGCGTCCTGCCGGTCATTCCTCCGGACCTGCGCCCGATGGTGCAGCTGACCGGTGGCCGCTTTGCGACCTCCGACCTGAACGACCTCTACCGCCGTGTCATCAACCGCAACAACCGCTTGAAGAAGCTCATCGAGCTGAACGCCCCGGAAGTCATCCGCCGCAACGAACAGCGCATGCTGCAAGAAGCCGTGGACGCGCTGGTCGACAACAACAACGCCCGTAGTGGCCGCGCTGTTGCCGCAACTGGTCAGCGCCGCCGCCTGAAGAGCTTGAGCGATATGCTCAAGGGTAAGCAGGGTCGGTTCCGTCAGAACTTGCTTGGTAAGCGCGTCGACTACTCTGGTCGTAGCGTTATTGTCGCCGGTCCGGAACTGAAGATTTACGAATGTGGTCTGCCGAAGATGATGGCGCTTGAACTGTTCAAGCCATTCGTTATCGGTGAGCTTATCGCCCGCGAAGAAGCGCACAACATCCGTTCTGCAACCCGCATGATTGAAACTGGTGAAACTGCTGTCTGGGACGCCCTTGACACGGTTATCCAGGGCAAGTACGTGCTGCTGAACCGTGCGCCATCACTCCACCGTCTTAGCATCCAGGCCTTCCAGCCGGTGCTTATCGAAGGTCGCGCCATACAGCTCCACCCGTTGGTCTGTAAGGGCTTCAACGCCGACTTCGACGGCGACCAGATGGCCGTGCACCTGCCACTGAGCGACGCTGCTCAAGCAGAGGCCAAGCACATCATGGCTGCCAACATGAACCTGCTGAAGCCTGCCGATGGTTCACCTATCTTGCACATCGAGCAGGACATTGTCCTCGGTTGCTACTACCTGACCTACGAGCGCCCTGGCAAAGCTAAAGAAGCCAAGTCATACTCGAGCTTAGAAGAAGCGACTATGGCATTTGACGCCGGTGCCATCGAACTCCAGACGCGCGTAAAGGTACCGTTCCGGGGCGAAATCCACGATACCACCTTCGGTCGCC
The DNA here is from genome assembly GCA_039809105.1 of Saccharimonadales bacterium (SeqCode). Lineage (GTDB taxonomy): Bacteria > Patescibacteriota > Saccharimonadia > Saccharimonadales > UBA4665 > JBDHUJ01. The sequence goes on along the minus strand of JBDHUJ010000011.1, from coordinate 9,170 downwards.
TGTTGTTCAACGAAACGTTCCCCGAAGACTTCACGTACCAGGACGAGCCGATGACCAAGAAGCGTTTGCAGAAGGTCATGGCTGCCGTCTACCAGAAGTACGGCCAGGAAAAGACCGCCGAAATCGCCGACGCGCTGAAGGATGTCGGTTTCCGCTTCGCTACTATGTCCGGCCTGAGCATGGGCATGGGCGACTTCGAAGAAATCCATGGCATGGACGACGTCATCAAAGCTGGTGACGACCGCGCTGCCGCTATTTCCGAACAGTACGAACAAGGCTTCATTACCGACGAAGAGCGTCACCGCTTGACCGTCGACAACTGGGCTAAGATTGACACGCAAGTACAGGAACTGTTGGCCGCCCAAATGGCCGACAAAGACTCCAGCATGGCTATCGCCATCACCTCTGGTGCCCGCGGTAACATTTCGCAGATGAAAATGTCCGTCGGTATGCTCGGTGTCTTCTCGGACGCCGGTGGCCGTGCCATTGAGCTTCCAGTGAAGTCCGGTTACGTAAAGGGCCTCGAGCCACTCGAATACTTTACGGGTACCCGCGGTACCCGTAAGGCCGTCATCGACATCGCCCTTAAGACCGCAGACGCCGGTTACCTGACTCGTCGTTTGGTCGATGTGTCGCAAGACGTGTTTACCATCGACGACGAAACCGATGCCAGCGACCCAGGTTTTGCAATGTTGCGCGCTGACGCTGCTGCAATCGGCGTTTCCTACGCCAGCCGACTCGAAGGCCGCTATGCTGCAGACGACGTCAAGGGCCATATCAAGGCCGGTGAACTGTTCACGAAGCAGATTGCCGAAGCTATCGAAGCCGACGAAAAGCTCGACGGCGTCAAGATTCTGAGCGCGCTGAGCGCATCGAGCGTCCGTGGTGTGCCGCAGAAGAGCTACGGCATCGACCCTGCTACCGGCAACCTGGTTTCCAGCCATAACCCCATCGGCGTCATCGCCGCACAGTCTATCGGTGAGCCTGGCACGCAGCTGAGCCTCGACTCCAAGCACCGCTCCGGCGCTTTGGTGGCCGACGACACTGCCCAAGGTCTGTCCCGTGTCGAGGAACTTTTCGAAGTGCGCACGCCGAAGGGTCAGGCGTACCTGACTGACATTTCCGGTGTCGCGAACGTATGGGAAGAAGGCGACCACTATGTTGTCCAGGTCACTGCGAACGACAAGGAAAACCTGGTACTTGACCTTGGCGGCCGCACCCCGGCTATTGCTAGTGGCAGCGATGTCGCTATCGGCGACGTGCTTGCGTCTGAGGAAGGTGGCGCAGAGCCACTGGTCGCGCCAATGGCCGGCAAGGCAGAGGTGAGCGACAAGGCTATCACCATCGCTCCGACTGCACAGAGCGTTGTGCGCTACGAAATCCCTGGCTTTAAGCAGATTCTCGTCAATGACGGCGACAAAGTCGTGGCTGGTCAGCGTCTGACCAACGGTTCCATCAACCTGCACGAGCTGATGCGCCTGCAAGGTGTCGAACCGACCCAGCGCTACATCATGAACGAAGTGCTCGGCATCTTTGCCGGCCAGGGCCAGAACATCGCCGACAAGCACCTTGAAATCATCGTGCGTCAGATGTTCAGCCGCGTCCAGATTGAAGACGCTGGTGATAGCGAGTTCGTAACCGGCGACGTGGTCAGCAAGCTTGCTGTCGTCGAAGCCAACGAACAACTCGTGGCCGAAGGCAAGCAGCCTGCCAAGTACACCCAGCTGCTGCTCGGCATAACCAAGGCTTCGCTCTCGACTGACTCATTCCTATCTGCCGCAAGCTTCCAGGACACCACCCGCGTGCTGATTGCAGCCGCTACCAGTGGTAAAGTCGATAAGCTCTACGGCCTGAAGGAAAACGTCATCTTGGGTCGTAAGATTCCGGTCGGTACCGGGTTTGGTGCCAGCAATGCTCTCGACGAAGGTGACGACGTCGAAGAAGACTTCGTAGCCGTAGCTGCCGAAGAAATCGTCAGCGACACCCCAACCGAAGAGTAAATTCGTTCACCGTTTACTATTCACCGTTCACCATGCGTTCCCCAGTTACCATTTACCGTGCGGACGTTCCCCACGGTAAATGGACAACGGTAAATGTATGGTGAACGGAAAACGGTAAAAGGTAAACGACGGCTCGTTGCAAAACAGGAGTACATCTGTTACAATGCATGCACTGACTCAAATTCGAGCTGGTGGAATTCTATAGTTACGATAGTTATCAAAGGAAATCCATCTTGGCGGCAGAGGAGACGTATCTCTTCATGAACTTGTGAAAGTAACTACATTAAGATGACTTTACCCCTGTGTCATCCTGAACTTGATTCAGGATCTACAGCCTTCAACTATTGTGAGCTTTAGATTCCGGGTCAAGCCCGGAATGACAGCAACCGGGAGTAAGTCTAACGAAAGGAAGGCGAATGCCTACTATTAACCAACTGGTTCGCAAGCCACGCACCAAGGTGACTACCAAAAGTAAGTCTCCTGCGCTGCAGCGCGTTACCAACAACCTCAAGACCAAGCACTACGAAAAGGCTGCCCCGTTCAAGCGCGGCGTTTGCGTAAAGGTCACTACCAAAACGCCAAAGAAGCCAAACTCGGCTCTCCGCAAGGTTGCACGTGTGCGCCTGGGCAACGGCTACGAAGTTTGGGCTTACATCGGTGGTGAAGGCCACAACTTGCAGGAGCACGCAGTCGTTATGATTCGCGGTGGCCGCGTAAAGGACCTTCCGGGTGTCCGCTACCACATCGTCCGTGGCGCTCTTGACCTTCAGGGTGTCAATGGTCGCAAGCAGGGCCGTTCTAAGTACGGTGCCAAGAAGGAGAGCAAGTAATGCCACGTAAAGTAACCGCCTCACTCGTCCGCGACATTCCTGCAGACCGCGTCTACAACAACGTCCAGGTCCAGCGCCTTATAAACCGCGTTATGCGCGATGGCAAAAAGCAGATTGCAGAACGCCTGGTTTACACCGGCATGCAGAAGGCTGCAGACAAGCTCAAAGTAGAAAATCCACTCGACGTGTTCGAACAGGCTATGAGCAACATCAAGCCACACATGGAAACTCGCAGCCGCCGCGTCGGTGGTGCGAACTATCAGATTCCTTTCGAAGTCAAAGGTCAGCGCCAGAACCACCTCACCATGATGTGGTTTGTCGCAGCCGCTCGCAGCCGCAAGGGTATGAGCATGGCTGACCGCATAGCCATAGAACTGCAAGAAGCCTACAACAACCAAGGCGCAGCAGTGAAGAAGCGTGAAGACACGCACCGTATGGCAGAAGCCAACCGCGCCTTCGCCCACTTCGCCCGCGGCTAAAGCTATGACTTACATCGAGCGTGCTTTAGTAACACGGTACGGCGATAAGAATACTAAGTGCTCGTTTGCGGCACGCTGCAGCGGAGAGCGCTCGCGGCTAGGGGACGTCACCTGTGCTCTTATCAAGGTTGTGCTTGAGGAAACGGAGGCCGTAAAGCAGGCAAAAGCACTCGGTCTAAGACTCAAGGTTGAGCCTGCATCGTGGCACAGCGGCGGTAAAGTAGATGACCCGGACGTATCGGTTATTGAAGTCTGTCCCGAAGGTGCTAAAAGCTCAAGAGTCATCGACGGCCTAAGAACTCTTTTAGGTAGCGAATACTTCGTAGAGGATGCCGACAGGGCAACCGGACTAATTGAGGCTGCCAAAGTGTACAGCGGCGAACTCGATAACCCGGACGATATACTCACCGAAGAAGGCTTTTCAGCCCTCGACGCAATAACGTCTTCGAACGGACCTAGCTTCCACTACCCAACAAGCACCAAACTTTCTATCTTAGGTGGTGAGTTACAAGCCATTGACCTATATGAGGAATCACCGAGGGAATCGTGACAGAAGCACCAGCTGGAAGGTCATTTCAGGGCGGGACGTATTGCCAGAATGAATCACTCTGTCCTCTAAGAACCCATTCCAAATCTCCTAAAACCTTTTCAGCAATAATGCAACGAAGGCGAGTACCATCATCTGCAGGCTGGTATTGAGGTAGTGCTCCGGGTTCTTCCAGAGCCGGTGGCACTTCTCGAGCCAGGCGAAGGAACGCTCCACGACCCAGCGCTTCGGCAGTACGGCAGTACTTTGAAGGTGTGCAGCTCGCTGCGCTTGACGACCTCGACAGCCGCACCGATCCGTTCCTTGACGCCCTCGGCGAATGGTTGTCCCAGGTAGCCGCCGTCGACCAGGACGTTCTGCACCCCCTTTAACTGGCAGGCTGCGTCTGCCAGCATGGTGAGCGCACCGGCCTTGTCGGAGATGCCGGCCGTCGTAACGAGTAGGGCGTGCGGCAAGCCTTGGCTGTCGACGGCGATGTGCCGCTTGACGCCGGAGACTTTCTTGCCGGCATCATAGCCTTTGTGCTTGGCAGTACTGGTATTCTTGACGCTCTGGGCGTCGATGATGAGAAACGAAGTCGCCGGTAAGCGGCCATGGCTGGTACGGACCGCGCCAACCAATTTTTTTTAAGACTTGCTCCAGGACGCTCGGGTACACGACCGTTCCACCGGGCTCCGCCTCAACCTCCGGCGCCTCGTTCCATATCTGCCAGTAGTTGTAGACGGTGCGCCATTTGGGGAAGTCACCGGGCAGCATATCCCATTGGCAGCCGCTCTTCAGGACATACAGCACCCCGCAGAAGACTTCGTACAAATCCACCTGCCGGGGTTTGGTTTTCTTGCGTGCCGCTTCCAGCAGCGGTCCGATGAGCTTGAACTGGTCGCGTGAGATGTCGCTTGGGTAGGCCGTCCGGGACAGGAGGTTCTTCGGTATCGCCATAGTTGGTTGTTTCCTTGTTTACCGGAACCAGTATGGCTGGCGCCATACTGGCAAGGCAAGGACTTTACAGACCTACGGTATTATTTTGGGAGATTTGGAATGGGTTCTTATGGATGCGGCGGTAGGGACGATTGCGCGGATGGGCGATAACGGCACTGCTGAACTTGCCGTCAAGATTCCCGGCAGCGAGCCGCTTCGCGTGCCCCGGAATCCGCTTGCCGCGCGTTTGCGGATGGGCTCATTGTGCGTCGAGTACGGCGTATGTATCGCAAGCTGTGTCGAGAGTCACCAGTATTCGGTAGTTGACAGACCAGAGTGACTTCTTACTATGGAATCATACGAGCAAATACTACCCTGTATAGACTGTCCGGCCCTGAAGAAGCGCCTACAAAGGCGGGACTATTATCTTGGCGAGCCCGATACCGAGGAAATTACAGACGAAACATTCGATGCAGCATACGATAAGGCGTGGAACATAGCCTTTGCAACCATAAGCACCGAAACTCTTGAGGAACAGGCGCGATTACGCGGATGTGGTGGTAAGGTCGTAGAACTTATAGAGGGTGTGGAATATGGCGAGACGTGCCCCGTCCAAACGGCTATGTCTAACGAGGTAATCCGTAAGCAAAAGCTTGGCCCCACAGACGCGGCCTAAATATCCGTAGTGTTTGCATCCAGTACGCTATTCACTATTGAAGGCTCGGCAGTGTTGTAATACAGGTTCGGAACCTTTCACTAAAATGTGACCTTTGCTGAAAAGCCTAGGTCGCGTTTTTAGTATGGCGGGTTTATGCCGATGTGGTATGGTATGGAAACATGGAGAAGGCTGGTAAGATTATCATTCCGGATGGCGCAAACATCTGGGCTCACGAAATGAGTACGGCGAAGGTTTTGGCGCACCGCGGCCACACTGTCGAGTTCGTACTGGTTTCGGATAGGGATTTCACGAAAAGCCCCGACGTTTTGATTGATGGCGTGCACTGGGAAATGAAATCGCCCAGAACAGATAAGATTCAACAACTTGAAAAGAACCTGAAGCGGGCGAACCGGCAGGCGGCGTATATTATCATTGACTCGCAACGTATGAACCGGCTGCAGGATAAGGTGATTCAGAGGTTTTTGGTCGGGCAGCTACAGAACCAAAGGTCCATAAAAGGCCTGCTTTTTATTGACCGTAAGCGCAGTGTTATTGACATCAGAGAGCTACTCTGATAGTGTAATACTAGAGATATGTAGACGGGGCAGTATGTTCCTACCCTGCATGTTTCTGACCAGAACGCGATTCCTGTTGCAAAGCATGAATCGCGTTTTTAGTTTGTTGAGAGTAAGGATTTGTGGTACCATAACAGGGAACGTTTACAGGTGAGTCTTTGGTGCTGCCTTGTAAATCTAAATACTAATTTTCAGAGGAACATATGGCAGAGAAGAAATACGCACTAGAAAAAATCCGTAACCTCGGCATCATTGCCCACATCGACGCGGGCAAGACCACGACGACCGAGGGCATTTTGTACCGTACTGGCTTGAAGCACAAAATCGGTGCCGTGCACGAAGGTGAGACGACGACTGACTGGATGGCGCAGGAGCGCGAACGTGGTATTACCATCGTGGCCGCATCTGTCACTTGTTTCTGGAAGGATCATCAGATTAACATCATCGACACCCCCGGACACATCGACTTTACTGCCGAAGTCGAACGTTCGCTGCGCGTGCTCGACGGTGCTGTTGTGGTCTTCGACGGTAAGATGGGCGTTGAAAGCCAGTCCGAAACCGTGTGGCGTCAGGCCGACAAATACGGCACACCCCGCATTTGTTTCATCAACAAAATCAACCAGACCGGTGGCGACTTCTACAAGAGCCTCGACAGTATTCACAACCGCCTGAGCAAGCGCGCCTTCCCAATCCACCTGCCTATCGGCTTCGAGCAGAGCATCAACGGTGTCATCGACCTCGTTTCTATGAAGGCCTACACCTACAAGGAGTTCACCGACCACGAGCTAGTTGAGGGCGACATCCCCGCCGACATGATGGACAAGGTCCAGAAGTACCGCAGCCTGCTCATAGAAAACGCTGTTGCCGAAGACGAAGCCATGCTCGAAAAGTTCTTCGAAGTCGGTGAAGAAGGCCTTTCTGAAGCCGAAATCCGCCAGGCTATCCGCACCGCTGTACTGACCGGTAAATTCTACGCGGTCACTGGTGGCGACGGCCGCGGCGTCATAGTCGAGAAACTACTCGACCTCGTCAACGACCTGCTGCCAGCTCCAAACGACCGCCCAACCACTTGGGGTACCAACCCAAAGACCGGCGACGAAGTCGAGCGCAAGCATCTCGAAACCGACCCTATGAGCGCGTTGGCCTTCAAAATCACCAGCGACCCATTTGTGGGCAAGCTGGCTTACTTCCGCGTCTACTCCGGTAAGGTTACCGCTGGTTCATACGTCCTGAACTCTAGCACTGGCGAAAAAGAACGCGTTGGCCGTATCGTCCGCTTGCAAGCAGACAAGCGCGAAGACGTTACCGAAGTCGGTACCGGCGACATTGCCGCCATCGTCGGCCTCAAGGGCACCACGACTGGTAACACCCTCTGCGACCCAAGCCACCCGATTATCCTCGAAAGCATCGACTTCCCAGACCCTCCGGTTTCCATCGCCATCGAGCCAAAGACCAAGGCCGACCAAGAAAAGATGAGCCTCGCCCTGCAGCGCCTGGCAGAAGAAGACCCGACCTTCCGCGTCCGCACCGACGAAGAAACCGGTCAGACCATCATCTCCGGTATGGGTGAGTTGCACCTCGAAATCATCGTCGACCGCATGAAGCGCGAATTCAGTGTCGAAGCAAACATCGGTCAGCCGCAGGTTGCCTACCGCGAAACCATCCGCAAGGATGCCGTTGAAGCCGAAGGTAAGTTCGTCCGCCAGAGTGGTGGTCGTGGTCAGTACGGCCACGTTTGGCTGCGCCTGAGCCAGAACGAAACCGGCGCCGGCTTCGAGTTCATCAACAGCATCAAAGGTGGTGTGGTCCCAAGCGAATATATCCCAGCTGTCCGCAAGGGTATCGAAGAAGCTATGAACAACGGTGTTATCGCCGGCTACCCGGTCGTCGACATCAAAGCCGAACTGTACGACGGTAGCTACCACGAAGTCGACTCCAACGAAATGGCCTTCTCCATCGCCGGTTCCATGGGCTTCCAGGAAGGCGTTAAGAAAGCATCTCCAACCTTGCTCGAGCCTGTCATGAAGGTTGTCGTTGTAACTCCAGAAGAGTTCATGGGCGACACCATCGGTGACCTGAACAGCAAGCGCGGCCGTATAGATAGCATGGAAGACCTAAGCTCCGGCATCAAGGAAATCACCGCCTTTGTCCCACTCGGTGAAATGTTCGGCTATACCACGAACCTGCGTTCTATGACCCAAGGCCGCGCTAGCAGCTCCATGGAGCTCGACCACTACGCCGACGTCCCACCGAACGTCGCTGCCGCCATCATCGCCAAAAACGCCAAGTAGTCTCTGTACTTCGCGAACAAAGACCGGCGACAAACTGCCGGTCTTTGTATAAACACCGTAAAACAAGGTATGCTAAAAGCAACTATGAGTGATTCTGAGGGTGAGAATGTAGGTGGAAATAAGCGGAGTATTTCGCTGTATGAGTTTTATGTGCTCGGTACTGACCGGCTGCTTCTGAAGGCGCCGTGGGAACTGGGGCGGGCTGTTTCGGCGTACCATGAGATGTTTTTGACCGAACAGCGCTGCATAGGCTTGACCATACTGTTGCTGATGGGCGAAGACCACGTGCCGGCGCGGAGCTTGAACGCACTGCCGGGGTACGAAGCCCAGGCACGGGCCAGCACCAACCAGGCGGTGTTTATGCGTGCCCTGAAGTACTATTTCCAGCGTACAAAGTTCGACCCGTCTCGCGCCGAAAAGGTACTGGCGCGTATGGTGCCGTATATAGCCGACGCGCGTAAGGCTAGCGAAACGAAGAGTGACCCCTTGAAGCAGATGTATCAGACCATTTGCAAGCGCGTTCCGCCAAAGGATGAACACCAGCGCAAGCTGTACGCCGAGCGCGTCTATAAAATGTACGACTACATCGAAAACCTCGTCCAAAACGACCTGCTCGCGAAGTATCACATCGCGGGATAGTCGTTCACCATTCACCGTGAACCGTTTACCGAAGAACGACGCCCGGACGGTAAACGGAAAATGGCTAACGCATGGTGAATAGTAAACGGTGAATGGTAAATGGAGCCTTGCGCGGTTCACTAAACTAAAACGGAACATCCCGTAAACTTGTAAGTGCAAACCTAACAAGTACAGAGGAGATGTTCCAATGTCAAAACTACCAGATATTCCTGGGAATAAAAAGTGCTGGCTAG
>JBDHUJ010000010.1:0-44312 GCA_039809105.1 Saccharimonadales bacterium (SeqCode) | reverse complement strand
CCAGAAGGAATAGTACCCCGTCCTGACGGCCGGGGTACTATTTTTTGGGGATTGCTGCGGAAGGTCGAACCTTTGCTGGTCACACTAGTAGAACTAGTGGTTTACCTGGGGGGATAATTAAGAACGTGTAATGAGTTTTTGCTCGTGGGGGCAAATGTGCGTGCCGCGGCCGGCGACGCGGAGTTTGACGATGGTAGTGCCGCAGCGCGGGCACGCCTGGCCTTCGCGGCGGAAGACGCGGGCGAAGTTCATGTAGCTGCCTTTCTTGCCTTCTGCGTTCACGTAAGTATGGTTCGACGAGCCGCCCTTTTCTATGCTCAGATTCAGGACGTACTGCAGTTCGGTGAAGAGCGTAGATAATTTTTGTGTACTGACGTTTTTTACCAGGGTGGCCGGGTGTATTTTCGCACCCCACAGTGACTCATCGGCATAGATATTCCCTACTCCGGCAATGACTGTTTGGTCTAGGAGCACCGCTTTGATATTCGTATTCTTGCGGCGCTGCAGCCGTTCTATGAACTGCTGCGCGGTAAAACTGGCGTCGAGCGGTTCCGGCCCGACCTTCCGCATGAAATCGATGTTCGGTACTTCAGCCGTGGGAATCAGTTTGACCCAGCCGAACTTGCGCTGGTCGTTAAAGAACAGCTTGCTGCCGTCGATGAAGGTAAACTCCACCCGCGTCGATTTGTCTGGCAACTCGCCCACCAGACTGTCGTTCGGGTGCCCCGCCCCAAACCGAACCTCCGGTTCGGTAAGTTTCAAGTCCCAAGTTTCAGGTTTCAATGAGGCTGCAGCCCCACTTGATACTTGTTCCTTGTCACTTGGAACTTGTTTCGGCGGCTTGCCGACGAAGACCATCTGTCCGGTCATTTTCAGATGTATGACAAGTGAATAGTTGCTGGAAAGCTCTATGAGTAACACCTTGGCACGGCGCTTCACCGCCGTTACCGAAGCGCCCAAAAGAAACGCGTTCACATCCGGCGGCGCGTTCGGAAAAGATTTCTGATTGTCGTGCGAAACGGTTTTGAACGTCTTGCCTACAATCAGTTTATTCAAGCCCGCACGAACCGTCTCGACCTCTGGCAATTCTGGCATACTACCAGTATAGCAACACCACTATGCTACAACTCGATATTCTCCCGTAGGATAATCATCGTAGTGCTCTTTCCGCTCAGCAATCTCCACTAGACGTCCTACCTGCTCATAAAAATCGCTAGGGACAAAAGACAAGGAGCTACAGACAGGCACATCTTTCTTAGTAGTGCTCGCTGCACTCTGCTGGAGTCTGGCCTGCTCTACCCTTATACGCGTTTCTTCGTCGCGCCGAGTTACGGCCGCTGGGTCTCGCTGCTCTTCGAGAATCGCCTCTGTGGCGGCCAAAACTTCCGCATCTCCCTCGCCAGAGTCCAACACAGAACGCAAGCCAGCGAACACCATGACAGACTCGTTGGAGTCGAGCAAGGGCAATTCCGGAACGGGAACATGGTCACCAACAGCCCTACCGATTAGCCCCCGGACCTTCTGAACTACCTCCCCATCCCTGCCAGATCTCTGCAGCCCATATGCAGCAAGATATAAATCAAAGGTAGAGTGTGGATGGAATTCGGGAACCGGCATCGTCATATACTTTGTTTTTTAAACGAACCTTACCCGTAGCATACGCTCTGGAAAGCATATGCAATATGACATTTGTCACATTTTGACTACGCCGCGCGGAAGAGAGGGATGCGTTTTGCCTTATCCAGCAGCCAGTTCACACCATTCATAGCTATACCAGAGTGACTCCGGTGAGTCTTTTTTACCCCGTCCACCGTCCGAGCGACTGCCCTGTTTGTGAGATACGCGTCAAGCACCGTATCGTCGGGTGGGATACCTACCTAGAGACTCTAACGTGTTTTCCGCTTCCGTATGATTGGCTGCGGGCTCTTCGGCTCTAGGAGTAGGGCTGGCAAACGAAGCAGCGATTTCATCTCTTAGCAATGCCAGCCGTGCCGCTTCCGCAGCCTCGATAGGTTCAGTGTCATCGGCGAGACGAAGCTGGTCAAGTGGAGCAGCAGTCATTGCCTGCTCGGCTTGTATAGCGAACATGCCGACCAGTTTAGTTGGTTCCTCCACCTTCCTCAGCCTGCTCGATAGCCCGGGCAATACATCCCCTACTACTTCAGCCATGAAATGAGCGTCTGCAGGGAAAACGGTAACTGCCGTCTCAGGCGCCCGATGCTCTGCAAGTGCCGCTACGCTAGGCGGGTCAACTTTTTTAATATAACTTGTTACGTTCTCGTCCGGCACAGGATTGACGTGTGGAGTACGTTCGAGTGGCTGGTATTCGGCAGGAAAATTGTCGTGCATGCTGGAAATAGTTAATTATTCCGTTCTATGCGCGATAATGCATAGAACGGAATGCTTACTTTGATTAATATTACTAATATTATATCGTTTGATGCATAAAAATACCATATCAACATAGGTAAAATGTGCAATTTCTCCAGTTTACGTTACGGAGGCTATTTGCCATACTAGGAGGACTATGGCGAATTCTTTGAGTGACATACTGGCGAACCGGGATTTCGATATGCCGCCCGAGGTGCGAGCAATAAAGGAGTACGTGCGGCGGTATTACGACACCGAAGTGAATGTGACGGTACAACCCCACGCTATCGTCGTTTCCTCGAAAAGCGCCGGGCTTATCGGTTCTCTGCGCATGAACCTGCCGAAGCTGCAAGACGCGAGCGGAACCGACAAGCGCATCATTTTTAGAGTGAGCTGAGCAGCTTCTCGAGGTCGGTGCGGAATTGGGCGAAATCTTTGTATACGATGGCCTGCATGCCGACGGCACGGGCGGCTTCGCAAAACTCTTCGCGGTCGTCGGTAAACACACATTCGTCGTAACGGACGCCGAGCCTGTCGGCGCAGATTTCGTAAATTTCCGGTTCCGGTTTGGCAAAACCGACTTCGCCGGAAGCCACCACGGTGTCAAAGTACTGCGCCAGTTCCTCTTCGGTAAACCGGCGCAGCAAGCTGCCTTCGCCGATGTTGCTCAGCAGCGCGGTTTTGTGAGTCTCCCGCAGCCTGCCGACGTATTCCAAAAGCTGCGTGTTCCTGACTTCGCCGTCGCGAATCTGGTCGCGATACGCCTCGTACGTCGTGCCGAGTATGGCGGCGACCTGTCGGGAAGAAGCCTCGGGGTCGGCGAGGCCGCGATTTGCAAGCTGCACCAGGCTTCGGACCTGGTCGGCAGCCACCGGGTCGCGAACGCGCAAATCGTCGCAGATAGCTTGCAGGGCGTCGGTTACTAACACGCCGAAGCAGTCGAAAATGACGGCTTGTATCATACGCTTGCGATTTCCTCTTCCAGGCTGGCGACATCGGTATATACGAGCGCCCGCATACCCACGGCGCGCGCTCCGGCGACGTGACGCTCTTGGTCGTCCACGAACAGACATTCGCCGGGCGCGACGCCCAGCCGGGCGGCTATGGTTTCATACGCAGCACCGTCGGGCTTAGTCAGGCCGGTGTGGTGCGACAGTGTTACGACGTCGAACAGTGCGGCCTGCTCCAGCGTGAATACTTCGTCGAATACTTTTGTGCTGCTTGCGTTACTGAGTACCCCAAGTTTGTAGCGAGGCTTCAGCGTGGCAGCGATGTATGCGAACAACTCGTCGTTCGCCACGGTGTGTTCCAGCTGATACCGGACAGTTTCTTCGGTTTCGCCCGTCTGTTCGGCGGTAAAACGAATGAGTTCGGCGTAGTCGGCCTGGCCGGCATCGACCCGGCGGCCGAGTTTGAACACCTCGGTCCAAACACCTTCGCGAGTAGCAAAATGCTTGGCCTTGAACGCCTGCCAGCCGTTATGCGCCAGCACGCCGTACAAATCAAAAATAATCGCCCGTACCGTCATTTCACTCATCTGTCCATTATGTCACAGATGCATACTGGAGGATGTTATCCGTTTACCGTTTACTCTTCACCGTTCACCATACGTTAGCCGTTTACCGTGAACTGCGGTGCATTGCGTAGCTCCATGGCCTTCGTAGCTTTTAGCGAAGTGGTACGGACGCCTTTCCGCATGGTAAACGGTTCACGGTGAATGTACGGTAAATGGAAAATGGTGAAGGGTGAACAACCAATGGCCTCTGAATGTGCCGTTCTACGTAACTCCGGTCTAGAAGCTGTTGAGGAGGCTTGCGGGGGCCGAGGTCGGCACCTGCCGCTCAAACAGCGAGCGAACCTGCGCAGCACTGCCTTTGAACGTACCGGCGCCGCCGCTACACGAAACCGACCAGAAGCTGAACGAATCTTCGCCCGCACCTGAAAGCTGATAAATATAGCGGTGGCCCGTCGGGCAAACCCCGACGCCATCGCCCTTTGCCGGGTCGGAATCGCCCTTGGTAAAGCCGAGGCCTTGCAGCGATTTCAGGAACACGGTGTAGGAATTTACGTTGTTGGCGAACGTCTGGTGCTGGATAACATTGCCCTGGTAGCCCTGTATAACGTCGATGGTGACATCGGTGTTGCTGACCTTGATAACCGTAGAGCGGTAGTCCTGGTCGGCCACAACGGGGCCGTCGGAGGTAACAGAAACAGAGGCGCTGGTCGTGGCATAGCTGGAGAGGTCTTTCTGACTCTCTGGAGCGTTCGATGAGCCGCCACCGCTGAAACCACGCACAATCAGGACTATCGTCAGTATGATAAGTCCTAATCCTATGAGTATGGCCAAAATCCGTCGGATATACTGTGACATCTGTAGTACCTACACCTCTGTAAGGTATCACTATAATATCACATAAGCTTTATAAAAGCAACAAAATCGGCTTCGGACAAACTATGGTCGTTCAGTATGGTCAAAAGAGGGCTGCGATGCGGCCCTGCCTAAAACATCCCGGGCATGTTCTACCGTTCGCCAATCTACTTCTACGCCCATAGAGCCATCGCTCGGGAACATATCGAGACCTGCTGGTGGCACCTCGCCACGCACAGAACGTTGCTGCGGGATTCCGCCTGGCGGCGTCGGCTTCACCTCACTTTGGCCCTGTCGGACCCAGTCTGCCCAAGCTTCTGGATTAATTACTTCACCCATATACACACCCCGCTTTCATTTATAGTTTGCGAGACCTTACGGCACAACACATTCAAATCGAACTGAATTTCGTGTAGCTCAGGCCTTAGAATCTGCTCGCAATTCGCCTGCCATGAGCGGAATATCCGGCCACAAACAGTATTGTGAATAGGTTCTTAATTCGGAGAATTTATTACCGGCAAACGATGCAATGCCGCATAACCCATATATCGTACCATGCCCCTTCCCAGGCTGTGCATCTGGATGTCACCGAAGCCTATCGGACTCGCGGTTTCCCCCTGTCCATATCCCGCTGCAGACCGCTGCACAGCCGCAATTGCAAAATATTCGTGCCCTACCTGGAAGTTATCTCGGGAATCACTCCCGTACGTTTCATGTCCTGCCATAATGCCCGTCCCCTCGTACTGTAGAACCAGGCTTTACCTAACCAACCACCGCATAACCCGCTCCACGTTACAGTCTCGCAAACAAACCTGCAGATTTCTGTAAAAAACCGCACTCCGCCCCAGCGAGGCTGTAAGCAGGCTACTTCTGCTGCAGCAACTTGATGGTAGATTTTATGCCGTCCGAGCCACGAGCCAAAGCTTCGTCCAGGCCTACCCACTCCCATTCGGTATGTTCGCTACTAAGCGCAATATCACCTTCAAAATCCAGTTCGACACGATAAAACAGCAGTACTAGGCCAAGGTCGTCTTTTATGCTGCCTGGAATACGGTAGGCGTTTATAAGCTCCCCGATTTTCGGGTTCGTATGCGAAGGCAACTCTTCGCTAAGCTCGCGCAGTAATGTCTGTTCTATAGTCTCATTATCGTCTATGCGACCACCGGGCACATCCCAAAAGTCCGGCCGGGAACTATCTTTCAGAATCAGGACTTTACCATCTCGCATAATCACCGCCTTCACGCCCACGAAAAAATTCTTCATCGCCATAGTTCTACCTCCTTAGCGTTGCAACCAATGTATCAGAGTCGATTAACATATCCAAAGCATCAGGTATGGTAGGCACCACGACATCAGAAGCCAGCAGGGTTTGCACGTGCACACCTTCGCTTTGCAGTGTCACTATGCGCAAAGCAACCGCTTTCATCAGCTCCAGGTCTATGAGACCGTTGCCTATCGAGACACACGTCTCTGGCCCAAGTTTAAGCGCTTCGTTCTTTTTGTCTTCCGCGGTACGTGCCTGCGTCCATCCTATACCAAGAAAGTCTGCGATTTTGTCTGCATCGCCCCTGGTATTGTCCGTGAACAATACCGTTTTGTAGCCCAACTCTTTCAGTTTAGCCAGCCGCTCTGCAACCCCCTCCACCAGCTGACCGCGCACCGAAATAGTGCCATTCAAATCTAAAATAATCGTTTTGAGTTCTAGTGGGCCGCTCCCCGGGATATCGTAAATCATGCTATCTCGCTTTCGTCTTAATGTATTCTTGGACACCAGTAAGCCAGCCACCAGTGAAATAGTCTTCGGGCTTGAAGGTGTTTACGTCGACCCATTCCATTTGGTCATGGTGGTCGCCGAGCTTTATTTCACCGCCCAGGTACTTCGCCTCGTAGCCGAGTGCGAAAATCCGAACCATTTGCTGAGTGCTGTGCTCCAGCCGCTCTACTCTGAACAAAATTTCGGGCGCCGTGCCGGTAACTTCATAGCGGACGTCTTCACCCAACTCTTCCTCAATCTTGCGAGCGATGACTGCATCGAAAGTGGCTTCGAATTCATCTTTCTTGAACCGTCCACCTGGCAGGTCCCACGAGCCGAAGATATCGTGCGTTATGAGCAATTTGTCGCCATCCCGCAAAAACAACTTGAGCGCTACAAAATACACATCTTTCTGCTGTTCCATAGTTGCCCCTTGTTTAGAAAATTTCACTTTCGTATGTCACAGATTTCTCTATCAACCAAGTGTTGGTATTCAGGACAGCCAGCTCGGATTCGACGCTTTTGAAGTGTTTGTCTTTGGCCATGAATTCGTCGTATGTCAGCCATTGGTTACGGCCGCCTTCGAACTCCCCGCGAAGCTCGCCGGTAATATTGCTCGCTTGGCAGATGAAAAACAGTTTGTCCTCAATAAGCTCACTCGGGTTATCGAGCAACGTATGTTCGTGATACGCACCCTGCACCGCGAAGTCCGCCGTCAGGCCGGTTTCCTCCATAAGTTCACGCTGTGCAGCCTGCGGGATAGTTTCGCCCCACCGAACTTTGCCGGTCGGAAACCCATAGAAGCCATAGTGCGGGTTTTTGAGCCGCTGCTGGATGAGCATTTTCTGCTCGCCGCCGATTTCCTGCTGCAGAAAGAGCATGACCGCCATCTTCGGTTGGCGCTCGATGGTGTTGTGGTCGGTGTCGAGTTTGTTGGCGTACTCCTTACCAGTCACCGTCAGCCGGTACGTACCTTTTTCGACCTTTTCTACCAAACCCAATTCGACCAAGCGGCCGATGTGAAAATTGAAGTGGTCGCTCGTAAGCCCCGTCGGTTTCTGCAGCTTCGCATAGTTCGCACTGGGATGGAACAGCAGTTCTCGCAAAATGAGCAGCTGCGCATCGTGAATCTTTACTTCCAAAGCCATTTTCTTAGTGTAGCACTCCTGCACCGAAGATACGCTGCCGAACGCCCAGCGTCCAGTAAAGTCGGCTTTACTATCCGGCCAGAATTTTTGGTGGTAATCTCTCGCCATGAGTATCGAAATATCCCTAGAGAATGCAAAACCCCAATACCTGCATTACATAACCGCCAACGCCGCCCTTGTGAACCCGCAAGATAGAACCTGCCTGCTCATACAGCGAAGTGCACGAGAGAAAGAAGCTGGCGAAAAGTGGGCGCTGCCGGGCGGCAAGAACGAGCATGCGGTCATAGCAGAGTCTGGCCAGCGTCACCTTAAGAACATCTTACAGATTATCGCCCAGAAAGAACTGCTTGAAGAAGTGGGCTTAAGCTTTGCAGTCGACGAAGGCGAGGTAATAGCTAACGGCGAGTTCGTGCGGGCAGATGGCATACCGGTTGTTTATACCACTGTTGCCGCACCGTACCACTCAGGCACTGTAACACCCCACTTACATGATGTAGCCAGCTATGCGTGGGCGACTGAAGCAGATATGCGTGCAGAAAGGTACGATTTCGTCGGCGACGTAGCGGAAGAAGCACTTAAAGCAATCCGTGTCGTCTGTGCGCTCTACCCTGCTATTCGGGTTTGATTTCGGGGAATTTTATGGGGTTGGCGGCGTAGTAGGCGGCCCATTTGTCGTTGTCCTGGAGGTCGAGGCGTTCGACGTATAGGCGCTGTTCGAAACCACCGCGTTTTGCGCGACGCTCGGCCTGGATTTGCCGGAGTTGCTCGGGAGTGGCACCGTACTCTTTCGCGAGCGCTTCGACCACTTCGAGCACATCGGCGAGCTCTTTCAGTGCTTTTTCGGGGCTGGAAGCTTTGAATTCTGCGGTTTCTTCGACCAGTTTTTCGGCCAGTTTCTGCCGAAACTCAGCGTCATCCAGCTTGCGGAATATCGCTTGCTGCCCCATGGCCTGCATATCCGCCACAATCTTATCCCGCACCAGCTTGTTCAACAAAAAACTCCTCATAACAGACCCTTTCTAGTTGTTACCGCCGCATGCCTCACCGTCCCCGGCAACTCCCTCGCCCGCTCTATCCGGGTATTCAGGACATCGTTCACACCTCTACCTCGTCTCTGACAGGCAGCAAGTCATGTTTCTCAAGTTGCTGTATCACACCACGCAACAAGTAGTTGTTGGAGAATCTGGGGAAGTATTTACGAGGATTGTCAGGATGTGCCGCAAGATAACCTTGCTCTTTTAGCCGAGATATTACCCGAGAGGCCTGGACGCGGTCAGAAGCAGTCCTGCCGAAAATATGGATGATATCACCAGCCTGTATAAGACCTTTATCGATTGCGACCAACATGATTTCATATTCGGTAAGATTAAGCCATTCTTTTGCGCGCGCCATTTCAAGTGCAGGCTTGATGATTTCAGACTTCGCAAAAGTAGCATCGAGCAGCTTATCCACTTTTTCCAGCTCAGTACGGATACCTTCTAGCACGTACTCACACCACTCCGTCAGAGCTTCCTCTTCTGCACTATCTGCATACGCAAGCATGTCGTAGTACTTCGTACGGTCAATGCAGAAGATAGCAGTCGGATTAAGAATATGGAAACCCTTATCGTCGATAAACCCTTGCTTGGCTAACATCGCATAGGTGACTAGCCGTGTAACACGACCGTTGCCATTGTCGAATGGGTGAATCCAAGCCATGCGATGATGCGCTATGGCAGTCTTAAGCAGGTCTTGCTGTGGCATATTGTCTGCGTTTATGAATTCAACCACATCTTTCATCATGCCAGGTACGAGACTGGCTGCAGGGGGCACATGGTTAGACTGAGTAATTTGTACTTGTTCAGTTCTAAAATGTCCTGGGGTTTTACTCCCTTCACGCGTCAGCCCTCCGACAGAAATACGATGCAAATCATTAATGAAAGCTTCATCTATAACGAATTTTCTTCGCTCCTCGGCGTCGGAAGGTATCGAGGTCTCTATGAAGCTGATTGCTCTTTGTATGTTCGCGATTTCTTTTATTTGTTCGTCTGGCGTCGGATGGTCGTGTTGAATTACGGCCTCCACTACACCCATAACAGTCGTACGGTTGCCTTCAATGCGCGCCGAGGTAAGACTTTCCAACATCTGCATAATCTCTTTAAGGTCAAAAAAGAGCCACTTTGGGGTAGTACCTTTTAGTGAGTAGTACCGAAGACGCTCCAGCTGAAAAACTAGCTGAGTCAATGACGATTCGAATGGTGGATTTGGGATATATAAGCCCATGGCAGTATTATAACAAACATTTAACAATATGCCAAACGAAATTTAACAATGTTACATTATTAACAGATTGATAAAGGTTATGTTAAATGTACGATATTGTTTGTCAAACAGACAAACATTTAACATTTAGACCCTATAGTTCGCCCCAGTTGAGGCCGGTGGAGGTGTCGACGAGGAGGTTTACGGGGAGGTCGGGGTCGATGGCTTCCATGGTCTTTTTGAGCATGGCGGCGACCGCTTCGGCGTCGGCTTCGTCGCATTCCACCAGGATGGAGTCGTGAATCTGTAAAAGCTGCCGCGGAGCGTCAGTTGAGACAGAAGATGAGGGATAGGAGAGAGAAGATTTGCCGGTTCCCCCAATCTCCTCTCTTTTCTCTCCTATCTTTTCTCTTTTTTCTTTCTCACGGGCGAACTTCGCAAGCTCCTCGTCCACTCTTACCATGGCCAGTTTCATGAGGTCGGCTTCGGTGCCCTGGATAGGCATGTTCATAGCGGCGCGCTCGGCGGCCTGGCGGACGATGAAGTTGCTGGAGTGGATATCCGGCATCGGCCGCCGCCGGCCGAACAACGTTTCGACGTAGCCGTCTTTGCGGGCCTGTTCCTTGAGGCCGTTCAGGTATCCGAGGAGGGGTTTGCGGAGTTCGAAGTAAGCGTCGATGAACTTCTTGGCCTGGCTAAAATCCATGCCCGTAGCAGCAGAGAGACCATGTGGGCTCATACCGTACAGTACGCCGAAGTTTACCGTTTTGGCCGCGCTACGCATCTGTTTAGTGACGTCTTCGAGCTCGCGGCCGTAGATTTCGGCGGCCGTAGTCATATGGATATCCGCCCCACGATTAAACTGCGATACCATGTCGGCGTCGCCGCTCATGGCGGCCGCCAGGCGCAGTTCAAACTGGCTGTAATCGGCGCTCACCAGGCGTTTGCCCTTGCCCGCCACAAACGCCGTACGGATGCGCTTGCCCAGTTCGGTGCGGACCGGGATGTTCTGCAGGTTCGGGTCGTTGCTGCTTAAGCGACCGGTTTGCGCGACGGTAAGTGCGAAGGTAGTGTGTACGCGTGAGTGGCCATCGACCTGCTTCGGCAGCGTGTCGACATAGGTGTTTTTGAGCTTGGTGACTTCGCGGTAGGTAGTGATGTTATCGATAATTGGATGCAACGCACGTAATTTATCGAGCTCGTTCGCGGCCGTAGAGTACCCGGTTTTACCCTTTTTGATTCCCGTGGTGGGCAACTGCAAAGTCTCGAACAAAATGTCCGCCAGCTGCGCCGGACTACCGATGTTAAATTCCTTGCCAGCATGACCATAAATTTCTTGTTCGATGTCTGAAATCGTGTCGTCCAGCTCCTCGGCAAACCTTTTTAAGTATTCGGCATCGAGCTGGATTCCCTGATGTTCCATACGGGCCAGCACCGGTATGACCGGCCACTCGATGTCGCGCGCCAATTCGGGCAGTTTTGGCATACTAGCAAGCTCTTTCACCTGCTGGGTGTGCAATGCATGAATAGCGGCGATAATTTCTGGCGCACGAGTCATGAGTTCTTCTAGGTCGAGGTCTTCGAACGGCGAGCCGTCGTAGCCGAGGTCGGCATGGGCCAGCTCGGTCAAGGTCTGCTCGCGGCGCAGCGAATTGATGAGGAACGAGCCGATAAGCACATCATGTTCTACTTCCGGGAGTTGCTTTATCCCAAGCTCTAGAAGCACCTGCAGCGTAGATTTGGCGTCATAGCCGATTACAGAGGTAAATTTATCGATAATCGATAAAACTGTATCGCTATCGACCTTCGTCAAATCGACCGTGTAGACATCACGGCCATCGGCGCTCAGGATGAGCACCTGCGGGTCGCGACCATGTTTGCCTGCTGCGCGCGAATAGACATAGAGGATGTCAGATTTCAGATGTCGGATGTCAGAAAGCTTCTCATCGGAGTCAATAATAGTGTTCTTGCCGCCCAAACTTGCCACTTGAAACTTGCCACTTGAAACTTGCAAATGGCCGGCAACGGCCGTTTGCATGACTTCGGGCAGTTGCCGCGCCAGGCTTTTGAACTCTAATTTTTCAAGCAGCTGCAGTACCTTCTCGGGTTGAATCTTGCTGCCGTCTACTTCGCCCAGGTCGAGTTTGAGTGGCGCATCGCACCAGATTTCGGCCAACTTTTTACTCATGTAGGCGCTGTCTTTGCCCGCAACCAGTTTGTCGCGCACATTTTTTTTCAGCAATTCTACATTTTCGTACACCCCATCTAGCGTCTTATACTCCGCCAGCAAGCCCTTGGCCGCGACCGGACCGATGCCCGCTACGCCAGGGATGTTGTCGGAGCTGTCGCCCACCAGCGCCTTGTAGTCCAAAAATTGTTCAACCCGTATGCCATATTTTGCCTCAAACGATTCGACGCTGTAGAGTTCTATGTTCGAAAAGCCCGTCTTCAGCGCATAGACTTTAACGTGTTCGTTCACCAGCTGCAACATGTCCAGGTCGGATGTAATAAGCATGGTGTCGATACCCTGCTTACTCGCCTCTACCGCTAGCGTACCGAGTATGTCGTCCGCTTCGTAATCGTCCAGCTCGTACAGCGGCCAGCCGAAAGCTTGCAGCAGTTCGTGCAGTACCGGAATCTGTTCATAAAAATCTGGTGGAGCTGGTTTGCGGCCGGCTTTGTATTCGGGATAAATTTCGAGACGTTTGCGGATGTTGGTTTTCGGTTTATCCCACGCCACCGCCACATAATCCGGCTTCAGACGCTTGATGACTTCCAGCGCCATGGCCGCGAAGCCATACACCCCGCCGGTCGGCGTCCCGTCCCGCGTCGAAAGATTCGGCATAGCGTAGTACCCCCGGTAAAACACCGATTTGCCGTCAATCACCGCCAACTTCTTCGGAGCAACCTCACTCATACCTGTCAGTATAGCCTATTGAACTCATTTCAAAACTCCATTCCGCCTAAAACCCGCAGCCTTGCAGGCCAGAGCGTCCGGAGCACTCGTCACCGTAACCACCGTTACGCTTCCTCCCGTTCCAAACACTCCAGCCCACAATCTGCAAGTTTTAGTCTGGGAAGCGAGTTTTGAAATGAGTTCATTTGTCTCTACTGTATGAAACGCCTGAGTTCTGGAGCGACTTCGGCAATCTTAGCCTTACAAAGTTTACTTATTGTCTGGATACGGTGCTCGCTGAGACCTGTTTGCTGGGAAATATTGCGTATGATGTGCGTCCGGCCATCTCCCCAAAGACCATGTATTTTTAAGAAAATCTCCCTATCTTGTACGGTAATTGTCCTATCCGCAATAAGTACCTGTAGCGCTGCGCCCAACTCATTCAACATAGCGATTTGTCCCTCTGCCCCGGCCGCATCCGTTGGCCGTTTGTCTGCAAGATATGCTTCGAGCGTAGAGTCTCCATCTCCCACCGGCGTATTCAGGCTGGTCGTTTCGCGCATAGCAACTTGCAGTTCCCTGACCTCCTGAGCCGATAGCTCCATTTCAGCCGCCAGCTCTTTATCCGTCGGCTCACGACCAAGCTCTGCGCTCAAAACACCACTTATCCGATTCATTCTTCTCATCAAATCGAATATGTTTATCGGGATAGCGATATTTCGGCCCTGCGACGGTACTGCCCGCTGCATGAACTGCTGTATCCAGGGGACTGCGTAGGTACTGAACTTCCTATCCCTTTTAAAATCGAATTTCTCCACCGCGCGCATCACCCCGAGATTACCTTCTTGGATGAGATCTAACTCTGGCACAGCGCTGCCCCTGTACCTCTTAGTCTGCGGAATAACAAGACGGTAATTAGAAGCAACCATGAGCTCGCGAGCTTCCCTACCTTCTTGGGCCAGGAGCTCCAAATCGTCATCAATGATGTCGGGGCGCTGAGCTATCCGCAGAAGCTCGGCTACATCTTGCTGCGCTCGCTCCCTGGACACGCCCCACACTTTTTCGGGGCTACGTGTGCCTACACGGCTCCAGGTCTGAGAAAGAGTAATACGCTCGATATTTCCGGGCGAAGGGTCGCGCCGCAGCTCAAGCACTCGCCCTGCAATCAAACCAGCCTCAATTTGCCGGCTTAGCTCAGCTTCTTCTTCGGCTTCAAGAGTTTTTGCTCTGCCATTTTCATCTACGTTACCGGCCCGGGCGATTTTGTTCAGGTACCAGCGAATGGAGTCAGTAGGAGGCGCATCTTCGTCGAGGTCTTTTTGCGTTACCTCCTCGAAGACATCCGCATCGGAATCGCTCAGGGTTTGTGCTTCGGGTTTCTCGACCGTATGCTCCAGTACCGTTGGAACCAGGCTAAGGGCACGACGTGGCGAGTCAGGGGCTACGACTGTGGATTCAAAATCCTCGTCGATACTTATTTGTAGCGCCTCAGTCATAATTCCCTATATTTTCCCTGGTTTGACAGATTATTGCAAGTATAAGCAAAAGATGACCGAATATTTATAGTAAACTAGCTATAGGCCACAGGCAAAACAAACATGCGTAAACTACTCAAGCTACACCACCACAAACACACCGGCAAGGTCCTGCACCACCGGCACACGTCCTATCGGGCGCTGGCGCTCGTGGTCGTGCTGGCCGGCGCCTGCATGCTGCTGACAAACCGCTTAGCCGCGGCCGCCAGCTACGATGTCAGCGCACAGATTCTAGCCCCCATCCCCGCCGAACCTCCCATCATCACCTCGCCGGCAAACGGCAGCGTATATGGCACGCCAAATATCACCATCGCGGGCAGTTGTCCCATCATCACGCCGCCGGTTATCATCGTCATATACGAAGGCCCGGCCGCTCTCGGGTCACAACAATGCAGCACCCTGGGCAGCTTCGCCATACCCGTGTCACTGCACACCGGCAAACAGATGCTGGTTGCGACAGTCACTACCATAACGAACGGTGTGGGCGGGAGCAGCCAACCCACAGCTGTCACCTACCTGCCCGGCGCCGCACCGGCCGCACGAACCACGTCGCCACAACCCGCCGGTACCACCAGAAGCACGCCGCGCGGCGCAGGCGAGCAGGAACTCGAAATCCACAGCCAAAGCCCCTTCATCGTCTACGGCCCCAGTAAACCGGCCGTCTGGAATGGCAGTTTCGCCGGCGGACAGCCGCCATACACTGTCAACATCGCCTGGGGCGACGGTGATGTCACCTGGCTACGCAACGTCGGGAACAACCCAGTGCGCGCCCAGCACCAGTACGACACAGTCAAGCCGTCGTACCGCATAACCATAACCCTGCGCGACAGCGCCAACCACGAGCTGCAAATGCGCATCTCGGCCGTCAGCCCCGCCACGCCTAGCGCCGGCAGCCTGACACTGCCGGGCAGCACTACAACGCCTTTCAGCCGCTGGCTGTATCTCACCTACATTCTTATGCTGCTGGTACTGCTGGCGCTGTGGGCGATAGAGCACCGGAACGCGCAGCAGCTTGCCCTGGCAACCGTCACTCGCCGCAAGTCAGCCCGGAGCAGTACTGCCAGCAAACGAACCGCCCGCCGATGAAACGCAAGAAAAACTGGTTGATTGCCGCCACGGTACTCGCCGTCTGCCTTGCCGCAGCCCTCTGGCTCCTTGGCAGCTGGAGCAACGGACCCGCCGAAGGCACCGTACACACCGGCAAAACTACGGCTTCCACACAGGCGTCCAAAGCCGCTTCCCCGCTCGTCGTACAGACCAGCCTGTTCACAACCGAACTACCGGCAGGTTTCGTGCAAAAAGACGCCTCGGCGCCGACGAGCGAATTACCCGTACGAGTCCTGGCAACCAGCCAAGGCGCGCGCCAGCAGGCTGGCTTTAGCGGCGGGCCGTTGCCGGCCGATGGCTTGCCGGGTGTGGCCGATTACCATTTGCGCACAACCGATACCGCCACCTACCGCCCCAGCACCAACGCGCAGCTTCCGGCCGGCAGCAGCACCTTCGAGTCGGCCGATGGTGGTATGGTGACGCTGTTCTGGCCACATGGCAGCCGGTTCGTCGAGGTGACTGTTTCGGGCGACCCCGGAACCAAACAGGCACAATACACTTTGTTGTATAAAATACTACAAACATGGAATTGGGTTAGTGAGTAAATCCACAGAGTACGACACCGGCAGTCCCTCCCTATGTCTCGTAGTTATGCACAGGTAACCGAAGTATATTACGTGCCACATTGTTTTATATTTTACAAATGTGTAAACTCGGACTAAGATAAACGTAACTACTATCTAATAGGATAAACATAAAAATGAACGTACAAACGATTAAAAGAACTCCGTGGCTAGTCCCTGCGGCTGTTTTGGTCTTCGCCATAGCTACCCCCGTTTTGGTCTCGCAGATTACGCATGCCGCTTCTCTTACACAAGTGTTCGTACGTTTTGACCGCATGAAGATAAGCACCGCGACTACCGGTACCGTATGCGCCAAACCGGCCACCACCGCTACCGAAGCAACCGTTACAGTCAGCTTCCCTACTGGCTACACACTAGGTTCCGCGGCCAACTTTACCGTCGACACCACTAACACCGCATGGCCCACCGGCGGTACCGCCTGGCCGAGCATCGCGACAGCGACCACCGTTTCGAGCCAAGATGTCACCTTCCCGAGCGGTGACCTGACTGTCGGCACGCTCTACTGTTTCAACTGGACCAACAGCGCGGCCGTCACGACCAAATCAAGCGCGACCAGCAGCAACCTTGGTTCCGTTACTACGCAAGCTACCGGCCCGAGTGATATCGACACCGCCCAGTTCGCAACCGCGACCATAGCCGATGACCAGATTGTCGTCACCGCAACCGTACCTTCGACGTTCTCGTTCGCGCTCAGCGGCAACACTGACGCCCTCGGTACTTTGGGCACTGGCTCGGTCGGTTCTAGCCCTACCCCTCGTACCGCTACAGTGAACACCAACGCCAAGAACGGCTGGATGGTCTGGGCAAAAGACGCTAACACCGGCATTAGTTCGGCGGCAGCATCGAAGACCATCGCTTCGACTACCCCTGGCACCAACTCGACACTCTCGGCCGGCACCGAAGGCTACAACACCGGCGTTACTCAGACACAAACGGCAGGTAGCGGCACTATTACCGTCGCCACACCATTCGTCGGCGGCTCTACTGGTAAGGGTGGCGGCCTGGACACTTCCCTTCGCTCACTGGCTTCTTCTAACGGTACAGCCGACACCGCCGTGCTGACGCTGACCAACAATGTCGCCATCGCACCGACCACCGCTGCTGCGACCGACTACACCGACACTATAACCGTCGTCGGCGCCGGACTGTTCTAGACTTCTTAGAGCCTTACAAAAACCGCGGCAAACTGACCGCGGTTTTTCGTCTTACTAGGGTATACTAGGTGGTACATGAAGCGAGGGAGCCTTAAGAAATGGGCGTCAGGCGTCGGGCTGCTACTGGCAGTGCTGAGCGCCAGTTGCGGCATTGCAAGCGCTCAGTCTTCGAGTTCGACCGGTGACTTTTCGCTGCAGGTTACCCCTTCCCCGTTAGTCGCTACGGTCAAGCCAGGCGAAACAACCAAGTTAGAACTCAAAATCCGCAACGCCGGCACCTCGCCCGAAGAGCTCAAAATAGAACCGCGCGCCTTCAGTTTTGACAGCTCCAGCGGCCAAGTAACACTCAAAGACACCACGCCGCCCGATATTGCCCAGTGGATAAGCTTCAGCGCACCAACCTTTACCGTCCAGCCCGGACAGTGGCAGACCGAAGCAGTAACCATCACGCTCCCGAAAGATAGCGGCTTCAGTTACTCTTTTGCGCTGGTTATAAGCCGCAAGAACAATCCGACACCAGTGGAAGGCAGCCGGCTGCTGAAAGGCTCGCTGGCAATCTTTACCCTCATAAATGTCGACCGGCCCGGCGCGACCAGCAAGCTCGAGGTCACCAGCCTGACCACCGACAGGCGCGTGTACGAATTCCTGCCCGTTAACGTCACCGTACGCTTCAAAAACAGCGGCAACACCATCGTCCAACCGTATGGCAACATCTTCGTGCAGCGCAGTTCCGGCTCGAAAACACCCATTTCTACCCTGCCGGTGAACAGCGCCAAAAGCTATATTCTGCCTGGCACCGAACGTTCCACTTCCGCCGAATGGACGAACGGCTTCGCTGTGTACCATATCGCCACGGATACTGCGGGCGTTACGAGCAAGAGCCTCCACCTGGACTGGGATAAGCTTTCCAGCTTCCGCTTTGGGCGGTACACCGCCAAGCTAGTGGCCGTTTACAGTGATGGCACACGGGACGTTCCGCTGGAAGGCGAGGTCAGTTTCTGGGTCATACCGTGGCGCACCATTCTGGTGCTGCTGGTAGTCATCGTAGCATTGTGGCTGTTCTTCCGCTGGCGCGCCAAAAAGCGCACCGACAAGGCTGTCAAACGCGCCTTGGCAGCCGCCAGGCAGACGGATGATGCCAAAACCGAGAAGACGCCGCCAAAGGAGAAGAAAGATGCGTAAACGGCTGGCATACCTTGTACTGAGCGCTTTGCTGCTCACCACGCTCTGCGCCGGCTGGCTGAGCCACCGGGCAAGCGCAGCCGACACCGCTGGCAGTGGCGACTTTTCGCTGCAAGTTACCCCTTCCCCGCTGGTAACGACTCTGAAGCCGGGCCAAGCGACCGACCTGGAACTGCAAATCCGTAATGCCGGTACCACCACCGAGGAACTCAAAATAGAACCCCGCGCCTTCCGCTTCAACGACGCCACCGGCCAAGTCACCCTGCTCGACACCACACCGCCTGACATCGCCAGCTGGATAAGTTTTAGTAATCCGACCTTTACCGTCCAGCCCGGCGCGTGGTTCACGCAGAAAATCCACATCGCTCTGCCGAAAGACAGCGGCTTCAGCTACTCCTTCGCGCTGGTCATAAGCCGTACCAAAAATCCCGCCCCCACCGCTGGTCGTGCCATAAAAGGTTCGCTGGCCGTCTTTACCCTGGTGAACGTCGACCGGCCGGGCGCCACAAGCAAACTGGACGTCGTCAGTTTTGACGCCGACAAAAAAGTATACGAGTACCTGCCAACGAAGTTCTCGGTGCGGCTCAAGAATGTCGGCAACACCATCGTCCAACCGTATGGCAACATCTTCGTCCAGCGCGGCGAGACCGGTTCGCCCCTAAGCACCCTGCCCGTCAACGAAACCAAGGGCTACATACTGCCCGACACCAGCCGTACCCTTAGTACCGAATGGACCGAAGGCTTCCCCGTATACAAGACCACGACCGAAAATGGCAAAACCACCACGAAACTAGTCTGGAACTGGGCCGATGCCGCCGACTTCCGCCTGGGCCGCTACACCGCCAAACTGGTCGCCGTGTACAGCGACGGGCAGCACGACGTGCCTATCGCGGGACAAGTCAGCTTCTGGGTCATACCCTGGAAGATTCTGCTTGGCATGTTCATCGCCGCGCTGCTTATACTGGCCGGTTTGTGGTCACTGGTGCGCAAGATTATCCACCTCGCAAAGCGCCTGCGAAGCCCCAAAAAGACCGAATCCACCCCCGAAAAAGCCGAAAATCCCGAAAAAACTACCAAAAAATAGCGCTTATGCTATACTGGCCTTAGTTACTTATGTTGGGTCAATGAGAGCCTATGCGGTTACGCTCAGGCTCCGAAAGAAAAACGCTTCGCTATGCGCGAAATTTTAAACGAACAGCTAAACAAAGAGCTTACCCGCAAACAATTCCTGCAACTCACCGTCGCAGCTATGCTAGCTTTGTTCGGCTTCAACAACCTGTTGAACATGCTGAACCGCCCGAAAACCGTCGTCCACGTCCACGACAAGTCGGGTCATGGCTTCGGCTCCAGCAAATTCGGCGTGTAGGCAGCAAAGCTGCCGATGAGCGATGAACAATGAGCGGCGCTTATAAGCCTGAGTGCCTACATTGCGGACTCGGACTTACGCGCATGCAGGCCGTTCATTGCTCATTGTTCTTTGTTCATTTCCCGCTATTCTGGCCACTGGCTAGAATAGCGTATAATCAAGCGTAAGCATGTCGACACCGCAACGATTACCGATAGTCAACAGTGACGATGGGGTCTGGGGGGATATCATCCGCCAGTTCCTGATGAAGGAGCACTACGACGACGGCACCGATAACGCCGTCAACGGTGGTCACCAAAAGATAACCGTCCGGGCCGGGACTGCCACAGCTGGCACTGCCCCGCTGAAGTTCACCAGCGGCACCGTTTTAACCACACCCGAAGCCGGCGCGGTCGAGTTCAACTCCGACAGCCTGTACTTCACCATCACCACCGGCACCGTACGCAAAAAGGTTGCTATTTATGACGACGTATCTGGCGCTACTGGCGATACTTACTATCGCGATAGCTCGGGCAACTTTGTCCGCCTAGGCATCGGCAGTACCGGCCAAGTCCTAAAGGTCTCTGGTGGCGTACCAGCCTGGGGCACCGATGCCGGCGTGACTTTCGCCACCACCACCCAGACCACCAACTACACCGTCGGCAGCAGCGACACGGTCGTCTTCGCCAACGCCACCAGCGGCAATGTCACCATCACCATCCCTGCCGCCAGCGGCCTGGCGGGCTACCGCTTTTACATAAAACGCGTCGACGGCAGCGCCAACACCGTCACCGTGCAGCGCTCCGGCTCCGACACCATAGACGGCATGACCAGCTTCACCCTCGACTTGCAATATACTGCGCTCGCAGTCGTTTCTAACGGAAGCGCTTGGTATATACTGTAAGGGTTAGAACAGAAACACTATGGCGTATATACCACCCCTGAACGGCGGCAGGCTCAATGCCAGCATCGGCGGCAACTCGACGAGTGCCGGGGTCGGCTATGCCCTGGCTTCGACCGGTACCCTGCTGCTGGCTGGTGGCAACAACATCACGCTATCCCAAAACGGCGCTAGCGTCACCATATCTGGCGCGAACGCGCCGTCGGGCAGCATCAACTTCTCAGCCAGCAACACCAGCGCCAACCTTGCCTCTGTGACCTTCAGCAATAGCAACGGCGTCAGCTTTGGCCTGACCAATGGGACCATCACCGCCTCGCACAACGGCATCACCACGCAGACGAACCAGAGCATGGGGCTATACGGGCTGGACAACACGACACAGAATTCAAGCACCACGCTCGACGCCCGCAGCCTAAGTTTCAACGGCCTCGGCGGCGCTACGGTCGGGTTCAGCAACGGCAGCATCCAGATTTCCGGCGCTCAAACTGTCGCGCAGAGCAACCAATCGGCCGGGCTGTACGCGCTCGGCAACACCACGCAGAACTCCAGCACGACACTAGATGCCCGGTCTTTGAGCTTCAACGGCCTCGGCGCCGCCACCATGGGCTACAGCAACGGCTCGATACAGGTCTCGGTGCCGGCGCAGACGGCGCAGACCCAGAGTCTCATCGCCGGCATGTACGATGGCGCGAACAGCATATCCACGGGCACCGTACGGCTCAGCAACGCCAACGGCGTCAGTTTCGGCATCAACGGCCAGACCCTTACCGCCTCGCACAACGCCGTTACTTCTCAGAGCAACCAGAATGTGAGCCTGTACGCGCTCGGCAACACCACGCAGAACAGCTCCACCCTGTTGAACGCCAGCAACCTGTCGTTCAACGGCCTCGGCAATGTTTCGGTCGGGTTCAGCAACGGTTCGATTCAGATTTCTCAGACCGGCGGCGGCGCAGGCGGCGGCGTGGCGCTGTACGACGGTGCGAACAGTATCAGCAGCGGTACTGCACGGTTCAGCAACAGTAACGGTGTGAGCTTCGGCTTCAACGGCCAGACGATTACCGGTTCGGTGGTCGCGCAGACTAACCAGACCGTGGGCCTTTACGCCCTCGGCAACACCACCCAGAACAGTTCAACTACCCTTGACGCCCGCACCATGAGTTTCAACGGCCTCGGCGCCGCCACCATGGGCTACAGCAACGGCTCCATCCAGGTCTCAGCCCCTGCCACCTCCAGCCTGTCCGTAACAGGCGGCCTGAGTGTCTCTACCAATGTATCGACCATCAGCTTAGGTATCCAGCCGATGTCACAGTGGATGCACAACAGCGCCGCCATGTACTCATCGTCGACTTCCGCTATGGTAAACACTTCTGTATCAGTTGTACGTATGCTTATACCATATAACTTATCCTTTAGCCGCGTCGATATACCAGTATCGTTCGGCAGCGGATCATCTGCCGCCGCGAACACTGCGGCCATGGCATTATCGGCAGTAGGCGTCATATACAGCCGCAATGGTTCCACCCTAAATCCCATAGTCGGCCAGTCGTCTACAACCACTTACTCCTACGCTTCAAATACGGGCGTGTATGCGTCTATAACCGGCCCAAGACTTATGAGCTTTAACCTGGCTACCTCATTGACTGCTGGTGAATATTACATGGGACTGCAGCTCAGTAGCAATACATCGTCGGTGGGCACCGCTACCACAAACCTTACCGGCTTCACGCTTGCCCCCGTATTTGGCACGACCTACACGGTTGTTCCATGGCAAGACATATCTGCAGCCACCAACCAGACCATTAACATACTCCAGCCGATGCAGGGTATGAACAACGTCAGCCTCAGTAACACCACTCAGACCATGCAGCAAAGCCAGATAACCCAGAGCGGTGCCACTGCTATCCGCGCCAACCTGGTCGTAATACTCAGGAATGTCTAGGGGCAAGGACGCAGTATGGCCGTAGGCATCAGAAGTGTCACCACAGCCGTTTCTTCCGGTGTCACTAGCACCAGTATCAGCCTGACTACGCCCGCGGCTAGCGTCGGTGACCTGTTACTCATAATCCTCGGCAACGACTACTGGCAGAACACTCTGACGCTCACCAGCATTACACCTACCGCCACATCCACGAACATCAGCAGTTTTACTGATGACGGCGGTAATAATAATCCTCACATAAACGCCTGGTGGGCGCCAGTTGTCACTAGCGGCGCGGTAACGGTCGTAGCGGACGATGGCTACGTTGGCGGTAACGAGAAGTTTCTGGCTGTGTATATATTGACCGGCTGTGACACCAGCTCGCCGGTTGATGATGCGGCGAATAACGGAGCCATGGTAAGTTCAAACAGTCCGACTACGCCGACAGTCTCACCCGCTAGCTCCACCTCGATGCTTTTTTGTCACTTCCAGTCGGATGGTAGTAACGCCGCACCGCTAGCAACCCTGACTATTCCCGGCGACACGAACTCACAGTATGATATATCCGACACCTCCAACTTTTCCCGCGCCATCGGTATCAACCAGCAGCTTGCAACTTCCGGCGGAACCGGCGGAAAGATATTCACCAGCAGTGCTACTTTTGGCTGGGTTGCGTCCTCCGTTGCCATCAAGGCGGCTGCCACGACCCCGGCCGTCGCCACCAACGATGTCACCGCCATTACACCTGCCACCGCCCAGGGCAATGGCATAGTAGTTGCCGCAAACGGTAGCGGTATCACCGAACGCGGCTTTGTGTGGAGCACTTCGGCCAACCCAACCACTTCCGACAACAAAGTCACCGCATCTGGTACGACAGGCGGCTACAACGCTTCTCTCACTGGTCTTTCGGATGGCACGCTCTATCATGTCCGGGCATATGCAACCAACGGCAACGGCACCACTTACGGCGCAGACGTTACATTTAGAAACTCCAGCGCCAAACTAAGCTGGATAAAATCGTAATCCAATCTGTAATATCGTCTAACTCGCTCTACCTCGAGAACTTAAGGCGGGTTCGGCAGGCTTGGCACGCACGCAACGGTTGTGTCACATGGTTCTAGAAGTAGAAAATGTGTGACAATTCTTGTGCGGGCTAATATAATAACGCTTATGAAAAAACCTAGCCGAGATTCTGCAAGAGGCAAGTTCAATGTATTTAAAAGGGTTAAACAGACGCCCCTTTCACGCAACGTAGTCTATAGTTGCGGGGTGGCGCTCTTCGCGCTCGTCGGTGTCATATTGCTAGTAAGTTCGCACGCTGTTACCCCGACAGCTGCATATGAGGCCGAAACCGGCACCCGGACTGGCAACGCCAGTGTGGTATCCGACAGCACCGCTTCCGGTAGTTCGGCCGTAAAGTTCGTAGCCTCTGGTACTGTCACCTGTGCAACTAGCACCCAGCACGTACCAGATGGCCCTGACGGCATGGGGGGCTGTTGGCCTGGCCCGAGCAACACCGGCCCGAACGCGCCTGAAAGCTCCATGACCGCCTACACCGGTTCTTGCACGATAAGTACCGCGAATGTCACTATCGACTCCAAGATAATCAACTGCGCACCGCTTACCGTCGGCACTAACGCAGCCGGTCTGATGATCAAGAACTCATATTTGAAGGGCGGCGTGGTTCAGGATAGCGCCTCGGCATCCTACACGATTCAGGACTCACTGCTCGACAACGCCGTTTCCCGTCCAGCCTGCAGCTCTGGCACGACCTGTGCGGCTGGCAAGTATGCGTGCGGTGACCTCAACAACGGCACCGTCGATTGCGGTATCAGCGGCAGTAACTTCACTGTCCTGCGGACCGAAGTGCTACACACGAACCGCGGCGCCTACTGCGAGAGTACGTGCACCATCCAGGACAGCTACTTCCATGGCACCAACCTCTGGCCGGACGGGACTGATATGGCTCATGCCTCTGGGGTCAGGGAAGAGCAGTACCTTACTTTGACCCACAACGCTTTCGGTTGTGACTATAACGGGCCGTTCACTAACGACGAAATCGGTTGCTCGGCGGACCTCACCGGCTACCCAGACTTTGCGCCCATCCACCACAACACCATCGACAGCAACCTGTTCCTAGCGAATCCCGGCAATGCGTTCTGTATGTATGGCGGCGGCACCGCCGGCAAGCCATATAGCGGCAATGCCACCAACGCAACGTACCAGGTTATTAAGAACAATGTTTTCCAGCGCGGTACGACTGGCGTATGTGCCGCCTACGGGCCGGTCACCGATTTCATAACCGGGCGCACAGGCAATGTCTGGACTAATAATAAGTACGATAATGGTGCGACGGTTTCGCCTTGACGGTCTTGCATAAGCGCTAACGATGCACCATACTATGCGCATAAAATACCTGCTCAACACAAGGGAATACAAACTAAGGAGACAGTTTATGGATTTCAAACGACTACCAAAAAAAAGCGTTGCTATGGCAGTAGTGGCTTTCGCGCTCGTCGGCGTCCTGTTACTCACCGCTTCCCACGCTGCTACTCCGACAGCGAATTTCGAAGCCGAGGCTGGCACACGTAGCGGCAATGCCAGCATAGTTTCCGACAGCACCGCTTCTAGCAGTTCTGCAGTGAAGTTCAGCGTCGCCGCCGGCACCTGCACCACCTCCACCCCGAACGTACCGGGCGGCCCCGACAACAACGGCGGTTGCTGGCCAAGCGCCGCCACCACCGGCGTGCCTGCCGGCACCACGCTCACCAACTACACCGGCTGTAGCGGCGGGGTCACCTACATCACCACGCCGAATACAGTTATAGATAGCAAGACGGTCAACTGCGACATCGCCGTCCAGACCACGGGCGTGGTTATCAAAAACAGCAAGGTCAATGGCGCTATAAACACGCCGGAAGATTCATCTTACTCTTTCAGCGTCACCGACTCGGAAATAAACTCGGGCGTGGTCGAAGAAGCGACGGTCGGCACAACCCACATCACGCTGCTACGGGTCAACATCCGCGGCGGCGAAACGTCGCTGTACTGCTACATGACCTGCGACATCCGCGATTCGTACATCCACGACCAAGCATACTTCCCGACCGGTCCCTCACACCTGGGTGGCATCTTGGGTAACGACGGTCCGACTCACTTGACGGCTATCCACAACAGCCTGTTCTGTGACACGCCGGTCAACCCCGACGACGGCGGCTGCTCGGGCGACCTCAACCTGTTTGGTGATTTCGGCCAGATTGACGACGCACTGATAGACCACAACCTGTTCGGTGCCTCCCCGTCGCTGGCATACTGCACCTACGGTGGCGACTCGTCGACAAAACCATATCCGCATGCCCAGAACGTCCGCTATACCAACAACATCTTCCAGCGCGGCTCGAATAATAAATGTGGCTCATATGGTGCCAGTAGTGGTTTCAACATAAGCGGCACCGGCAACGTCTGGACGAACAACAAGTGGGACGATGGCGCGAACGTCGTTCCAGAGAACTAGCGTATCTTGTAACTTCTCGATGCTGGCAAGGGTACGCTCTCCTGTAGACGTGATATAATCTTGGGTAACTATGGGAGCGCCTCAGATACTTGTGCCGGATAATGCTGGGATTCATAATGCCAGCGATTATGCGACGCGCCTCGAGAAAGAAAAGACCTACCGCGACCTGAGCACAATTATTGTCTGCCCCACCCGCGGCATGATTCCCGCGCGCATCGTCCAGAGCTGGCAGGGCCTCATCCGCCCCATGAACCAGAAGGTGCTCGGTCCCCTGTTCATGGAAAACATGGAAGTCGGCGAAGCCTACAACCAAGTCATAAAGATGATTCTGGAGAACCCCGACCTCGCCAGCTTCAAATTTTTACTCACGCTCGAGGAAGACAACGCCCCACCGGCCGACGGCCTCATAAAGTTATACGAGCACATCGACCAGTACGACGCCGTCGGTGGACTATACTGGACCAAGGGCGAAGCCGGCCAGCCGATGTGCTACGGCAACCCCGATATGATGCCGCTGAACTTTATTCCGCAAATTCCGCAGCCCGACACCGTTACGCCGTGCAACGGCCTCGGCATG
Organism: Saccharimonadales bacterium (SeqCode); assembly: GCA_039809105.1. Lineage (GTDB taxonomy): Bacteria > Patescibacteriota > Saccharimonadia > Saccharimonadales > UBA4665 > JBDHUJ01. The sequence goes on along the minus strand of JBDHUJ010000010.1, from coordinate 17,719 downwards.
GGCTTTACCCTGTTCCGCATGGAGATGTTCAAAGACCCGCGCTTCGAGTACGGCAACTGGTTCAAGACCAAGCAAGAAGTCGTACCCGGTGGTGGCGCCCAGGTTTTTACTCAAGACCTGTGGTTTTTCCAAAAAGCGCACGAGTTCGGGTACAAATGTGCCTGCGACAGCCGGGTAAAAGTCGGCCACTACGATGCAAACGCACAACTCATGTGGTAAATATGACGACTGGCACACACTTGCCGTCATCCTGAGTGTCAGCGAAGGATCTACTCGAAAACAGATTCTTCACTTGCGTTCAGAATGACGGGAACTTATAGTGAATCGAAAGGAAGACGATGGCAGACAAGAAGAAACCAGCAAAATCTACGAAAACTCCAAAGGCCACTCAGCCCGAAGAACCACTACGCCTGTCGCTCGCTTGTGGCGACCGCGTACCCGAAGGCTTCAAGGGTGTCGATATAGCCAAAACCAAGAGCACGACCTACGTCCAGGACCTCATGAAGTTCCCATGGAGCCAGTTCAAAGACAACAGCGTCGACGAGATAGAGGTTTCGCACTATGTCGAACACATTCCGCACGGCGACGGCTACCACGACCCGTTCTTCCAGTTCTTCGACGAAATCTACCGTATACTCAAGCCCGCCGAATTCGACCCAAATAACCCGAATGTACCGACCAAAGGCTTCGTAAACATCGTCAGCCCCTACTACAGCAGCATGCGCGCCTGGCAGGACCCGACACACCAGCGGGCGATTTCCGAAGCCAGTTTCCTGTACCTGAACAAGCAGTGGCGCATAGACAACCTGCTCGACCACTACCCCGTCAGCTGCGATTTCGATTTCAGCTACGGCTATGTCGTGAACCCCACCTGGCAGAACCGGAACCAGGAGGCCCAAGGCTTCGCCATCCAGAACTACATCAACGCCGTCTCCGACATCCAGGTCATGCTCGTTAAACGAGCGTAGCGCGTTTAAGACGTACAAACCAGTATAATGAGCTGAATGAGACGACGCGCCTTATCCATCATTTTTGCCGCCAGCCTACTCTTGACACCTCTGAGCGCTCAGGCCCAAACCTCGAACACCACTAAAGGCCTGTCCATAAGCCCCCTCCGCGCCTTCGTCCAAGTAAACGCCGGCGCCACAAAAACCGCCAGCCTCACCGTCGCCAATAACACTGCCAGCCCGCTCACCGTCCAGCTCTTCGACAAGCAGTTCTCCGTCGCCGACTACACCTACGACTACCGTTTTGCCACCCCGCAGCCCGACCTCGTCACCATCGGCATCCCGCAGGTCGTACTGCAACCGGGCAAAAGCCAAGCCATTGCCTACACCGTCACTGTACCGAAAGATGTCACCCCCGGCGGTTACTACTACACCCTGTTCGCCAGCGCCACACCCGCCGGCAACGAAAAGGTCACCCTGCAAGCCGCCAGTCTGCTCTACGTAACTGTCAATGGCGACCTGCACAAAACCACCGAGCTGCAGTCGGCCTCCATCCAGAGCGTCTCGTTCGGCAAGGACTTTTCCTACCAGCTGCAGGCCCGCAACACCGGCAACGTGCACTATTTTGTGTACGCCGCCGGCCAATTGCACGGCCCCAGCGCCCGCCCCGCCGAACAACCCGCCACACACATCTTGCTGCCCGGCAAAGTACGCACCATACCCGGCACCATTAGCGCACCCATCCTGCCCGGCATATACAAAGCCGAGTACGGCTACAAGACCGATTCCGGCCAGGAAATGCTCCGCTCCAGCCTCGTCGCGTACATACCGCCCTGGTCCATCGCCTTTTTGCTCCTTATAATCCTCGGTATATGGAACTTCCTCCGCTGGTACCGCAAACGTAGGCACCCCACGAATCCCGTCGAGCAGCACCTCGAGTAAGAGCTCAGGAGCTACGCAGAATGGTGCAGTCTGGGATGGAAGTCGAGCATCGGAATGGAAGCGTATTAGAAATACGCTGGAATGAGAAGCGGAGACTTACGTCCGGAATGTGCCGTTCTGCGTAGCTCCCTACTCGTTCATTGCAACGGCCGTATATGTCACATTCGTCGTATATGCGCCGGCACTTTTGGTAATATCCGTCAGCACTCCGTATGTCACCGTGGTATTATCGCCGTTTTTGTATGGCCCCGAGGCGGCTTTCAGCAGCGCCGGTGACGTCGTAATCCCCAGGTAATTCGTCGACCCATCGGTGTTATACCCCCAGGTGTTCACCGCCAGACTGCCGGCACTCGTATTACTGCTAGCCGGAATGGTATCAGTGCCGTTACTCATAGCAGTACTGCCGGAACCGTAGATGTACAAGTTGTACCCCACCACGTCAGTCGATGTAACCGTTATGGTGTGCGACCCGCTGCCTACGAAGTTGCTGCCGCTCGGGCTCAAGCTCACCGACACATTGCCGCCGAGCGCTATCGACAGGCTGGTCGGGCCGCCGAACGGCACATCCGCCCCGAACACCCCCTGCCCGAACGGGCTCGCCAGCACCGTCTGCCCCCCAGCCGCCATCACACTCACAAACACGCCCACTACGAGCATTCGTTGAATGATATCGGCTACCCTTTTCCGCATATAGTCCTAGTATACCCCAAAACAGATACCGCTTACGGCTGCTACGGTATATAATACGAACAAATGGATGGGCACAAAACCAAAACTGCCGCCAGTGGCAAATTGCCGTACTATAGGCTGTCGGTCGACGAGTCGCTGGCAGAGCTGCGCACCGCGGCCGAAGGCTTAGACGCCAGCGAGGCCGCCGAGCGCCTGCGGCATATGGGCGCGAACACGCTGGAGCGCCACAAACGCACGCCCATGTGGCGGGTGTTCCTGCGCCAGTTCAAAGACCTGCTGGTGCTCATACTGCTCGTCAGCGCCGGCTTGTCGGTGTACTTGCAAGACCTGCGGACGGCTACTATCATGGCCAGCATAGCCCTCATAAACGCCGGCATCGGCTTCTTCCAGGAATACAAGGCGGAAAGCCTGCTCAAAAGCCTGGAAAGCCTGGTGGTTTCCCGGGCCAAGGCCGTCCGCGACGGCAAAGTCGAAGAAATAAACAGCAGCGAACTGGTGCCCGGCGACGTCATCCAACTCGAAGCCGGCGACAGCGTCCCCGCCGACGCACGCGTACTGTACGAAGACGAACTGGCCACCAACGACTTCGCCCTGACCGGCGAATCGCAACCCGCCCGCAAATTCAAACACGCCATCACCAGCGAAGTCCCGCTCGGTTCGCGCCACAACATGGTCTTCATGGGTACCACCGTCGCCCTCGGCAACGCCCGCGCCGTCGTGGTCGGCACCGGCATGCACACCGAACTCGGGCGTATAGCCAACCTGAGCCAGGCAGCCCACACCGACAATTCCCCGTTGCAGAAAGAAATGAACAACTTAGCAGTGCGCCTGACCCAAGGCACGCTTATCCTCGCCGCCGTGCTCACCATCTTCCAGTTGCAGGCCGACATCGGGTTCAAAACAGCTATTTTGTTCGCCATCTCCATCGCTGCTGCCATGATTCCGAACGGCCTCGTCGCCGAGGTGAACATAACGCTTGCGCAGACCGCCAGCCGCATGGCCAAAGCCCGCGCCCTGGTTAAAAAATTGTCTGCGGTCGAGACGCTGGGCGCCACGAACATCATTGCGACAGACAAAACCGGCACGCTTACCAAGAACGAGATGACCGTCATCCGCACCCTCATCGGCCGCACCCAGTACCCCGTCACCGGCACCGGCTACGAAATGAACGGCATCCTGACCACCGAAAAAGGCAAGCCGCTCACCGGCAAAGAACTCAAAGATTTACACTTATTTTTCCAGACCGGCGCCCTGGCCAGCAACGCCCTGGTAAGCCCGCCCGACGATGAACACAAAACCTGGTACGTCGTCGGCGACCCCACCGAAGGCGCGCTCATAACCCTGGCCCGCAAAGCCGGCGTCGAACCCACCGTCGAAAACGCCCGCTTCCCCGAGCTCAAAGAGTACGCCTTCGACTCCGCCCGCAAACGCATGACCAGCGTGCGCGAAGTCGACGGCCAACTCTACGCGTTCGTAAAAGGCGCGCCGGAAAGCGTGCTGGGCTACGCCACCGAAATCTGGGACCACGGCCATGTCCGCAAGCTTACGGCCAAAGACCGCGAATTCTTCCTGGAATACAACGAAAAACATGCCGCGCAGGCCGAACGCAACCTCGCCTTCGCCTACCGTGTACTGCCAAAAGGCTTCGACCCCGCAAAGAAACACCTCGAAGACGCCGAGCAAAAGCTCATTTTCCTCGGCATGGTCAGTATGGTCGACCCGCTGCGCGACGCCGTGCCAAAGGCTATGCGGGTCGCCCAGGAAGCCCACATAAAAGTCTCCATCATCACCGGCGACTACCCCACCACCGCAGCCGCCATCGCCCGCAAAGCCGGCTTACGGTCCGAATCAGAAGACGGCACCGATGGTGACATAAACGTCGTCATGGGCACCGAACTAGCCAAGCTCAACGATAGCCAGATATTAGACCTGCTGCTCCGTGGCGGCGCCGTCTTCAGCCGCGTCAGTCCCGAAGACAAACTGCGCATCGTAGAACTGACCAAACAAAGCGGCCAGGTCGTGGCCGTCACGGGCGACGGCATAAACGACGCCCCAGCGCTCAAACGCGCCGACATCGGCGTCGCCATGGGCCGCACCGGCACCGACGTCGCCAAAGAAGCCGCCGAAATCATCCTGCTCGACGACAGCTTCGCCACACTTATGAGCGCCGTCGAGCAAGGTCGCTTAACTTTCCAGAACATAAAAAAGGCCGCCCGTTGCGCCCTCACCGACAACGCCGGTGAACTGTTCGTCATACTCATCAGCCTGGCCATCCAGGCCATCTGGCACATTCCGGCCGCGCTTACCGCCATTCAGATTCTGGCCATCGATATCATCGCCGAAATGTTCCCCATAACCGCGCTCGGCTGGGACCCGCCGCTCAAGCGGCTCATGAAGCACGAACCGCGCTCGCTAAAAGACCACATTATAAACCGCGCCACCGTCACCGAATTCGTCAGTTTCGGCATGCTGGCCGCCCTACTTACCTACCTGAACTACCTGTTCTTTTACGTCCGCCACGGCATCAGCCCCGTAAATATCGGCACCCAGGTCGGCCCCTACCTGCAAGCCACCGCCCTGGCCTACGTCACGCTCGTGTTCTGCCAGTTCATGAATCTGTTGCTTGTCCGCAACCTGGGCGAAGCACCGCTGCTCAGCAAGTACCTATGGAGCAACAAAAAACTGCTCATCGCCTTCGGCATCTCGCTCTTCTGTATCGCCAACATCGTGTACAACCCCCTCATCCGCGACTGGTTCGGCATGGGCCCGCTCAGCTTGCCAGATGTCCTCAGCGCCATCGGCACCGCCGCACTCTACACACTTATCCGCCTCTTCCACCGCCACACCACCAAGCACTCCCGCAAAAAACTCATCACCAAACACGGCCACGCCGCCGTCCACGCCCACCTCCAAAAACGCCTCCACAAATCCCCCGCGTAACCCTCCACTCCAAAACTGCACAAAAATAACACCTCTAGAGGCACGACCTCCAGGATTTCATCGCTATAGCTTAGTCGGCTTGTCAGGAAAACCTCGCGATAGCGCTTCAGTTATCGCTGTTTGGAGTTGGGGTGTCCGGAACGGTAATAGTGAAAACGCCCGCACTTGTGCCCATAGGGGTTCGTGAATGTTGAAGTCGTACTTATTAAGCTCTGCCTCTTCGGTATATTCTTGTATGGCGATGTCTTCTCTGGGTATGATTTCGCAGAGAAATATCAACTGCTCATTGTAAGGTGCCTGATGGTCTTCCGTGAAAACTAACCGAGCGCTTGTAACATCTAAGCCAGTTTCTTCTTTTACTTCACGAACTAGGCCTTCTTCGGGAGATTCGCCATCTTTGATACGACCGCCGACTAATGTGTAGTAATCACCGCTTTGCTTGTTGCGGCGCATTACCAGAATTTTATTATCTTGCAGAATAATTGCCCGTGCTGCTCTAGCCATAGAATTATAAGTATGCATAACTTCACTACTCATTTTTGATTATTTGTAGTCAAAGTATACGTGCCTCTCCCCGTTGCTTAACCTTTTTGGCTCAGTATGTACTGCGTTTTGTTGCCGCTGCGCAAAATGCCCCGCCGGAGCCTGGCATATTCTGTCCTGACAATCTTCCAGTATTCTGGGCAAGCTTCCTCTAGCCATTCAATACTCATCGTACCCTCCGCCGCCAGCCGCTCGGCCTCTTCCAGCTGTGCATCGTTCAGCTCCTGGGAAATCTTGTCGCCAATACGCAGCTCCAACACACTGTAGGCATCGTCCGCCAAACTTTGCAGTTCCTGATTTGTGCCAGGCACCCCTGCTTTGCGAAGCCACTCAACATCAATTCTTTGCATAAAATTCCCCTACCTCAGAGTAGTTTTGCCTCGCCAAAAAATGCTGTCGGTGCATCGGTCAGCTTTGCCCACAACTGGTCGCCATAGCTCCAATGCCACCACTCGTTCGGGTTTACCACGAAGCCGGTGTCTTCACCCAGCACTGCCCCGCGCATTATCCAATAAAATGCCCGACGATGTTTCTGGGCAAGCTCTGCAGCCGTAGTCGTTACCGGCCGCTCATAGTAGTCGGGGTTGGTCGTTTCATCCATATCCGTCGCTTTGCGTCCCATTTTCACAAGCCGACCAGGCACATAGCCCAAGTTCGGCTCTGCATAGCGCAGCGTCAGGTCGACTGCCGCGCCAGTGGCGTGCGGAGCTGGTGATTTATGAGCACTGTTTGGTTTCGCTATAAGTTCGTCGCGCCTGGCCAGTACCTGCTTGTCGCTCCATTCGGGATGCTGCTGCCGTATCAAATCTGGAAACAGCTTGGTGTACAGCTCCTGCTGCAAGGCCAACGGTCTGAAACCCTCCTCCACATACAGCTCGACCTCGCCACCGAACACAGCTGTCACTTCGGGCGATTGCTGCAAAGTACGGTTTACTTCTACCAGCCGCTCGACAACACTCTGGCGCAGATACACCGCCGGTTCGACGCCCGGCACCGGCTCACCCGTAGCCCCATTCGGCCGCGAATAGTAACTCTGCCCCGCCAAACCATACAGCGAAATATCCACCAGCGGCTCACCCGCGTGCGGCCCGTCAGATATAGGGTACTTGCGGTAGCCGAGTTTTTTCTCGCGAGCAAGCTGCAAATCCGGCACGGGTTTACTCAAAATATCCTGTAAATCCATGGGGTCAGTTTCTACGCGCCATCTGGCTGCGTCAATGCCTGATTCAGACGCACAGCTGCGTCTATGGCGCCTTTTGTTTCTTGCAGCAGCTGGGCTGGCTTACGGGTCACCCCGCTATAGGCCGCATCATGCCCAATTGTTTCTACGGACGTACCGTATGGCATTGTCAGCATCTTGAGCGCCGGAAAATGTTGGGCAGGAACATAAAAACCCGTCGTTACCGCCACGACGCTTGCATCTGGGTCGTTCGCCAGGTCTGCCCGACCCGCGAAGAAGGCGTAGTTATCGTAGGTAGTCGCACGCCGTTTTTCCTGGCCATCATTGTTATGGATTTCCAACGGTGTGCTGAGTACGAAGCCAGTCTTTGTTTCTATTCTCTTCTCGCCATCGACTTCACGTTCGACGTCAAACTCATATTCACGCCACGCCCATGTGTCTTCGCCACGTATCTGCCGGTCTTCACTGACAACCCGCGCATTCAGCAGTTTCTCGAATGCGCCACAGCCTAGGTCGAACTCAGTTTCAGCACCTGGCGCATAGTCCTTAGCCTTCTCTCGCTCTGCATCAGAGACTTTGCGCGAAGACCCCAAGTATACGACATGCTCGAAACTATCAACAGATTCCAGGCCATACCGCAATCGGTCGTACGGGGCTTTATTGGCACCACCCAAAATAGCCAGATACTTCGGATTCGGATTATTAGGTTTGCTCGATTCCACCTCGCCCAACATAGTTGCCGCATGGAAAATAGTATTCCACTGCTCGGAATCCGGTTGGTCGAGCAACGTATTGTCCCAGTCGGTAGCCTGGCGTTCCGCTCCCTTCCGGAAATCCCAGTTACGGGCAGCTACATCCTGCAAGGTGGCAAGACGCTCGCTCGTGTCTTCCGGCAGCTCTGCGACACCGAACAAATCAGCTAGTTCATCAAGCCCTGGGTTACGCACAAAGCGCTCTAATTGCTCTGCGGCAGCTTCATTATTTCGAGTAAATTCTGGTTGGGTCATTAGTATATTCTTCTTTCGTAATTAATAGTTTGGTATTTTGATTTTAAACGTTATTTAAACATTAGCATATTTACTGCTTTATGTCAATCGACTAGGCCTCGTAGGTCTTGCTCGGTAAACGCCGCTACCTGACTGTTCGCAGAATGGCACACGTATTTCCCGTCACCTAGTGGTATCGGCTCGCCGTCGCAGCCTTCGAGCAGCAATGCGCGCATGGTTGCGCCAGACTGCATGAGAGCCTCAGCTGCTTCACGACGCGCAATAACTGCCGGGCTATACGCTCCGAAACCAAAAAATTCATCGCCACCTACAAGATTTCCGTCATCATCTATGAATTCAGCTCCACCCGTGAAGAACGGTTCGACATCTTTTTCGGCCGCGCGCATGTCCGCTTCGCCCGTCTTTGTAAATTGCTGGCAAATTGCCACTCGAGGGCAGTATGATACACAGTTTTCAAATTGACTCATTGTGTTGTCATCCTTATATTACAACAACAGAATTTTATTATTTTGCAATATATTTGTCAATGTATTTTCACTAATATTTTATATTTATACACCTAGTTTTATATTTTTGTGAATTAAATATTCACATTTTAATGATTCTATGTTATAGTCTTAGCATGGACGACTTATCTGCTGCGGGCCTCAGTGCAACAGAGGCGAAAACCTATAAAGCGCTTTTGGCACGCAAAAGCTGGTTGCCGAGCGAGCTCGCTCAAAACGTGCAAGAAACGCGCACGAATATGTATAAAATCCTGGACAAGCTCACCGGCCTCGGCCTGGCCGAGCGGCTCGATGAACACAAAAAACTCCACTACCGTGCCGCCAACCCTGCCCGCCTCCTCGAACTCGCCCGCGAACTGCGTGCCAAGCGCGAACAAGCCGAACACAGCCTGGAAGCCAGCAGCCACGAGCTAATGCGTCAGTATGTCGCCACCCAAGAGCAAGCCGCCGTCCAGTTCTTCCAGGGCAAAGAAGAAATCAGCTCAATCTTTGAAGAAATCGCATCATCCGCTACGCCCGTACAGTTTATGAGCACCGTTTCGGGAATCGACTTCTATGGTTACGACGTTATGCATAATCTTCGTATGCTGGCAGTGCACAATAAAGTAAAACGCTATGCGCTTACACCCGACACTAGGCTCGCCACAGTAGACTACAATGACACCGACAAATTGTTCCACCTTAAGAGGACATGGCTGCAGGACAATGACTATACGGCACCCGTAGAATGGGGCGTGTTCGACGATAAGCTATACATAATCTCGTATGGCTCTGAGGCGCTGGGGATGATTATAGAAAGCCCACAGATAGCTCGAGCGTTCCGGCAGATATATGCACTACTGGACCGCGGCCAACGGCTACTACCCGACTATACGTCTCTGCCCCGGCTTGCGCACCATGCAGCCAAAACGGACTAGTGCTTACTGTCTTCGTAGATATTCCGCGCAACTTCGCCTCGGAAGGTATGGTCGCGTATGCCATCATGGGCCGCTGGACCACCACCCACCAACTGCAGGTCTGGCCGGCCAAGCTTATCGACTATGTTCTGCGTGGCCCGGGTGGTGCGCAAGCCATACGGCTGGCTAGTTACAAAGGCTATGCGTGCATTTTCCGGCAGTTCTGACCCGTACAGTTCAAGCCATTGTTCAGCGCACGATTCGGTAGTATGCCGAGCAGCACCTATGCCACCACGATTAACTGCCTTGCCGTTTATAAGTACGACCGGGTTATCCTCAAAGGTAAACCGCCAGTCCTGCACCAGCGGACCGTCAGGTACCTGCCCATCAGTCTCCGATAGTTTCAATGACATACGATGCAAGGCAACGTCGCCCACTTGCCTGTGGAAAGCCAGCCGCAAGCCATCTGCCTCATCCTGAACACTTTCTTTGCGACCACGACGCAACCATGGGTCACGGCTCGTTTCGCGCCGTTGCTCATCCATCGCCGATATATTTTCGGCCACCCACTTATCTTCCACGCTCTCGATGATGGGACGTACACCGCCCCACAGTGATATCTGTGCACCTTCTGCCAGTGAAACCCCACCTTCGTGCATCATACGCCACAAGTAGTCGAGCCTAAGGTTATTAGCCGACTGTAAGCCACCCAGTACAACGATGTGGTCGTACTCACCCGCTGGTAATGGCATCTCCGCCATCAGACCCATCTTTTCATACAGGCTACGGTTCGTAGCGCGCTGTTCATCTGTGAGCTGTACATTGTTTGAGCCCGTATCGTGGTGCTCGCCGACCCACGGCTGTGTTTCCGCTACCAGGGCGGCCATGTTTTGCGGTAGTGGCTTGCTCATAGCACCCAATAGTTCGAATACGCTTTGTTCATTATCCGCCAAGAACAAATCATGCCCGCCCCACCCCTTTAATTCAGGAGTGGGTTGTAGTTCTACTGGCGATGTACCGAGCGTATGTGACATATAATAAACATTAGCATAATTTTGATTTTTTTGCAAGTACGGGTAATTAGGCGATTGTTTGGCTAAGGTTTGGTACAGGGGAGTTGGGGGAGAGCGCCGAAGTCTTTGTCGTGCGGCGGCAGCCTACGTCCGGATAGAGACACCAGTAAGTGTAAGGTGTTTCACTGAAAGCGTGTGGGTTGTGCGCTAGACTAGCCTGGCTTTGTAGAGGACTGTAGTTCTCCGAAGCGTTTGACAAGCAGGCGGCAGGGTTTTTCTCTCCCGCGCGGCGCCAGAAACTGAGAGTATGCATCTGAACTGACGCTATATGTTCAGCTCCGCGCTCTCAGTTTCTGAGAACCGTGGCAACACCGCCACTACAAGCCCAGGGAGGGACCGTAATGCCCCGCACCATCGACCTCGTCATCACCCCAGCGCTGATTGATGAGGCACACCGCTCCGGGTTTCCCCGGATAAAAAACAGCGACTACGAAGTCGCTGTCATCGCAGCAGTGCAAGCACTGAAGGATGGCGGTTCACCGGCCGCACAACTCCGCAAGGCGTGCTACAAGGCCACGCCCAAAGGCGGGACGAATCCACTGCGCTTGCTCGTCCTGATGGCAGCAGACATGGGGTTGGTCGAAATCAAGACTGGCACAAGGGATGTCGGCCCCGGAACTATTCCGGATTACATCATCCTGTAAGCCCGCCGGTCGCAGCGAGGTGGTGTCATCACCGATGGCACCACCCGCCGCAACCCCCCTCTCTTGAACCCCCATTTCCCCCGCCTGCTTGTCCGTCCCTACCGCCTTCGGCCAGAAAGCAACCCTGGCATATTCCTCTTAATTCTTGTACAATAACAGAGATGAATGAGCTAAAAGTTATTGCACTCGTGGGCATGCCTGGTTCCGGCAAGGGCACCTGCACCGATTATTTGCACGAAACATACGGCTGGCCCCTGATTCATTTCGGGAACATGGTGTACGAAGAAGTCCAGCGCCGCGGGCTCGACAACATAAAAGACGAAATATTTGTTCGCGAAGACATGCGTGCCAAAGAAGGCTTGGACGTTTTAGCAAAACACGTCGCCCGCAAAGCCGACACGTATTTTAAAGAAGGTGAAAAGGTTGTTGTCCTCGACGGCCTGTACAGCTGGACCGAATACAAATATTTGAGCAGCAAATTCGGCAGCAAACTGGTAGTTATAGCCACGGCCGCGCCACGAGCATCCCGGTACGAGCGCATTTTGTCGCGCCAGGACGGACACCGTAAATACACTTCGGTAGACCAGATTATAGCGCGCGAAGTTGCCGAGATTGAAAACCTAGAAAAAGGCGGCCCCATCGCCTACGCAGACTACACCATCGCTAACGATGGCAGCCCGCAGAACATGATTAGCTCTCTCGAAAACATCCTCAAAATCGAGAAAATAGTCTAAGCCGCCTACAGTATCCGACCTTTGGCGTGCAGGTCGGCGAAGATGAGGTGGTCGACGGGGCTTTTGGGGATGTCGTCGGTAGAATCGAAGTAGCCGAGCTTTTCGATTTCGCTGGTGGGTTTGATGGTGCCGATGACTTCGGCGGTGTAGCACGTCATACGCACCATGACGCCTTCGGGCTTACCGTGCGCCTGGGCTTCGAACACGCCGTACGGCTCGATGGTCGCATCGTCGAGCTCCACGTCTAGCTCTTCTTTTATCTCGCGCTTCAGCGCCTGCAGGTCGCTTTCCCCCGCCTCGCGTTTGCCGCCCGGAATATACCACGTGTCTTTGCCGTAGCTCATGCTGCACAGCAGCTTACCTTCCCTTACATACAACAGCGCCAGTTTATCAATATATTCCGCCATTATCCTTGAATCCAAATCTCAGCCGTTCCATCGGCAGAAAGCTCAACCACATCACCCTCTGCCAGACCGAGTTGCCGCGCTTCCTCTTCGGTAAAGACAAAACCCGCGTGCCCTTCGTCGAGTTTGATGATAGCCTTTCGCATACCTTGATTGTATCACTCCACCAAAGACTTAGGATTCATGTAAATTCTAGACGCTATGGGAGGCGGTAGCCGTTTTTGCGGAAACAGGCGTCGAACCCGAAAACGTATGGCGTTTTGTACTGGTCGGCCAGAGCCATCACCAGACAATCGACGTACGAAGGCTGGCCCGGAGCAGCCAGCAGTTTGGCAAGGGCTGCTTCTTGCGCCGCCGATTCCGCCTGGACGATACGCAGCTCGCCAGCCGCGTGCTGTTGCAGCAGTTCCTGGCCGATGTCGTGAGCCACCTGCCTGGAAACAAATCGCCCCAGTACGTTCAGGCTTTCCGCCAACACCTCTGCAGGCAGTAGCAGCTCATACTCGCTATTTGCCAGCTCATTTGCCACTTTTTGGGCCTGCTCGTGCAACTGGTCGTCACTCTTCACCAACGAAACAAGGGCGCTCGAATCAAAGATGATAACTTTACTCATACAGGTATTTGTCGATATTGGCCGCCAGGTCCTTGGGGCCGCCCTGCACACCCATACGTGCCAAACGGTGTAGGCCTTGCTTCCGAGGCTGCTTGGACTGTTGTGCCAAGCCTTCGCTTACCAACGCCCGCAGCTCCTCTGCCGCAGACGTGTTACGGTGAGCCGCCCGCAGTTTTATCTGGTCGTACATGGGCTTTGGCAAGTATATTTGGGTACGTATCATACATAGCAGTATACATATACCATATACATCTGTCAAGCACTGCCAATTTGCTAGGACTAGGATGGCAACAATCGAAAATATCCTCGGATTCACTCCGAGGATATTTTTTCAGTATCCCGCAGGAAAGAGCAGCCGGAGTCGCCACGGCGACCCCGCGCGATGAGAGGCGGGGTCCCCAGCAAGAGAGGATTCTTGCTGGGGTGCAGTAACCTATCTCGGTTCTCTCATTACACTATTTTATGTAGTCGTGGAGTTTGCGGGCGTCTTTGTGCTTGCGCAGTTTGGCGAGCGCTTTGGCTTCGATTTGGCGGATGCGCTCGCGGGTGACGGAAAATTCCTGGCCGACTTCTTCCAGCGTGTGCTGCTTGCCGTCTTCCAGGCCGAAGCGCAGCTTCAGAATCTTCTGCTCGCGCTCGGTCAGCGCCGAAAGCATGACCTTCACCTGCTCTTTCAGCAGCTGGCCAGTGGCGCTTTCTTCCGGCGTAATGGTGTCTTCGTCTTCGATGAAGTCTGCCAGCACACTCTCTTCTTCGTCATCGCGGATACTAGCGTCCAAAGACGAAATGTCCTGCTTAATCTTCATAATGTGCTCGACCTTGGCTTCGTCTATTTCCATCGCCTGGGCGATTTCGGCATTGGTCGGCTCGCGGTTCAGCTCCTGCGTCAGACGGCGCTGGGTGCGCAGCAGCTTGTTGATGGTTTCCACCATGTGCACGGGGATGCGGATGGTGCGAGCCTGGTCGGCGATGGCGCGGGTTATAGCCTGGCGAATCCACCAGGTCGCATACGTCGAAAACTTGAAGCCCTTGTCCGGGTCGAACTTTTCGACGGCGCGCAACAGACCGGTGTTACCTTCCTGGATGAGGTCTAGCAGGTCCAGGCCACGGCCTACATAGCGCTTGGCGATAGAAACGACCAAGCGCATGTTCGCTTCGGCCATCTGGTCTTTGGCTTCTTTGTCGCCCGCTACGACGCGCTGCGCCAGTGCCAGCTCTTCTTCGGCGTTTAGCAGCGGAATCTTACCGATTTCGCGCAAGTACAGGCGCACCGAGTCGTCGGCGATATCGTCCAGATAGCTCTGGTCTTCGACCAGGACTTCTTCGTCTTCGTCTATCAGCCACTCGTCGCTCAGGTCGGCAGCCGCCGGTTCTTCGGGCGTCGTAACTTCTACGCCAGCTTCGGTAAGCTCGGTGTACAGGGCGTCCAGAATCTCGACGTTTTCCGGGACATCCGGAATCTTCGCCGATATGTCTTTGGCGTCTATTTTGCCGGCCTTTTTCGCCTGCTCGAGCAGCTCCGCCTTTGCCTGCTCCAAAGTATTCTTAGGGTCTTCGCTCTTCGGTGCCATTATGCTCGTTGTTCTCCTTTGCTGATGCTTCGTAATAGTTCGTTGAGTTCTTTGTCTTGTTTCATAAGTTCCATGGCCGCCGGTCCCTCTGCGGACTGGAGCGCCTGGGAAATCGCCGTTTTTCGTATTCGCACGTATTGGTCTACCAGTTTCGCCTGTAACCGAGCGGTTTCGTAACCGAGCTCGAGGCTATCTAAATCTTGGTAGAGAGTCTCATAGACTAATGACAATATTTTAGCATAGTCTGCAACTTGTTGCCAGTCATCGCTCAAACTTCCGGTCGCCGTCATCCTGGAGCGAAGCGAAGGATCTGTGCCCTTCCCGGTTTGAGATTCTTCGCTACCGCTCAGAATGACGTCGGAGGTGGAAGCAGCAGTGGCAACACGAGGGTCGGACGCGCCGGAGAAATCCGGGTGCAGGAGCAAGAAGTCGTAGATTTTTTTGGCGTCTGCGCCATCTATCATTTCGGGCCGGATGGGCACCAGGTAGCTGCGGAGCTTGGGCTGCATAAGCGTCAGCGCCATCAGGTGCTCTTCGGTACGATGTTTGTCCAGCAGTGCTTTGTCGGGCGGCTGCGGCTGGTTTTGTACCGCCCGGCGCCGTACCGGCGCGGTTTCGTCCGGCACTCCGGCCAGCTTGGTCGTCAGCGCCTGTTTGTTCACGCTGAGCAGCTCGGCGAGCCGTCCGAGATAGTGGTCTTGCTCGACCGGGTCGGGCAGTTGCCGCACCACCCGGAGCACTACGTCGCTCAGCTCGCGCTTTCCCTGCGCGCTTCCCATATCCACCAGCGCGCTGTAACGGTCGATGAGCCAATCTACGGCGTACTGCGGCTGCTCTATAATCTGTTGCCAAATCTTCACGTCTTGTTTGATAAGTTCGTCCGGGTCTTTGCCGCTCGGTATGGTGATGATGCTCAAAGAAACACCTACCTTCGCCGCCACCGGAATCGCCCGCTCGGTCGCCGCCAGCCCGGCCTTATCGGCGTCGAAGCTCAGCCGGATATCACCCGTAAGCCTGCTGAGCGCCTTCAGATGCGGTTCGGTCAGCGCCGTGCCCGCTGTTGCCACTACTTGCCGTACGCCCGCCTGGTGGCTCTGTATGACGTCCAGGTTGCCTTCGGCCAGCACCACGAACTTGCTCTTGCGTATCGCCTCTTTGGCCAAGTGCAGCCCGAACACGTGTCGAGACTTATCGTACAGCGGTGTCGCCGGGGTGTTTATGTACTTCGGCGCGTTCGGATTGTCTTCGAGCAACCGCGCGGTGAATCCTATTACCCGTCCGCTCGGGTCGCACAGCGGTATCTGCAGCCGCCCACGGAACATATCCCCGCCCCGCTGGCCACTCAGACCGCTTAAGCGAATCTCGTCGGTCGTAAAGCCCTTGTTCTTCAGGAAGTTCACGAGCGCACCACCGGTGTTTGGGCTGTACCCCAGCCGCCATTCCAGTGCCGTCTGCTTCGTAAACTCACGCTTTTTCAGCACATATTCCAGCGCCGTCCTGTTCTGGGCGAACTGCGCCTGGTAGAATTTGCAGGCCAGCTCATTCGCTTCGAACAGCCGTTCTTTGCTTTTGCCGCTTGGCCCGCCGCCACCCTTCTGGCGGTACTGGTCGGGGTCGATGCCCGCGCGGCGTGCGAGTAACTCTAGCGTTTGCCGGAAATCCAGCCCTTCCACTTCCATCACGAAGCTGAAGACATCGCCGCCCCGCCCACTACTAAAGTCGTGCCATATCTGTTTATCCGGACTCACCACAAAGCTCGGTGTCTTTTCGGCACTAAACGGACTCAGGCCCTTCCAGTTGCGCCCCGCCCGTTTCAGCTGCACATATTCGCTTATAACATCTTCGATGCTCAGCCGCGCTTTAATCTCGTCCTTCAAGTCCATAGGAACAAGTATCAAGTATCAAGGGACAAGTATCAAGGAAAAGCACTTTCGCCGCTCCTGTCATTCTCGCACTGAATCAAGTTCAGCGCGGGAGTGACACAAAAAAGAGCCGGATTCATCCGGCCCCTACTAGTATTTCGTAAGGCTATTTCTCTCGACCCAGACGATCTTCAAGCTTGGCTTGTGCTGCGGTTATAGCGGCTATACTCTCTTGAGCTTGTGCCGTTACAGCAGGCTCAGTCCTTTTTACGGCAGCCTTTATGATTGCCGCAGCCATTCTACTGCCTTGTTCACCGCGATAGCCACGGTATCTTGAGATGCCGTCTGCATGTTCCGAAGCTGCATGTGCCTGATGAGTTATGACAGGCGAAGGCTCTCCTCCTATAGGCTGGAGTTGTGATGTTTTCGCACTATAGCGCCTACCTTCCCAACCTGGTCGAGCGGCTTTACTTCGCGTAGCAGTAACTTCTGCCGAGACATTATGCTGCGCATACCTCTCCCCCAGCTTCGTACTTTCTGGTGCACTGTGGCTTACTGCGACACCCTCTCCAAGAACAGTATGGCCTTGTGCGGCTGCACCGATTCTTGCGAGATCAACTAAAGCTTCGGCTTGGCCCATAGCATCATGCAGGGCTGTTTGCGACTCTGTTTCTGGATTGTTTAGTTGTGGGTTAGCTTGTTCGCTCATTTGACTTCCTAGGAAGTTAGTTATTTTAGCTTGGTTACAATGTATCATACTTGTGCTTTTTTGTCAACTACGTTGTGTATGAAAAGAACCGGATTACTCCGGCTCTTTCGCGGTTTGCTGAGTTCGTACTATACGACGCGGACCTTGATGGTGTAGACGTCGTCCATTTGCCAATCGACGTTGATGTGTACACCGCCGTCGGCAGCAATGTCGGCACTCAGCTGTGGTTTCTGTTTCTTGGTCATAGTTTTGTTTTTCTTTTTATTTCTAATCTTTATTTTGACTAGATGCTTACATACTATCACACTTATGCTTACTTGTCAATGGTACGGCTGTTCCGGGTTCAGTCAACTAACCCGGAACAAGCGTAAACCGCAAGTATTCGGTGGGGCTGGTAAATAACTCCGGTTGGTTGGCCCTTGCCATCCATTCCCGGCAGAAATCCTCCAGCCGGCGGG
>JBDHUJ010000009.1:0-46359 GCA_039809105.1 Saccharimonadales bacterium (SeqCode) | reverse complement strand
ACCCGCCGGCTGGAGGATTTCTGCCGTGAATGGATGGCCCGGGCCAACAACCCGGAGCTGTTTGCGAGTCCTACCGAATACCTGCGGTTTACGCTTGTTCCGTGTTAGTTGACTGAACCCTTTATTTTTCTGGCTACCTGAGGACGTATATACTACAGGGGTTTTGGCAAAAGGATAAAAAGGGAGGATATACATGAAACGATTGACGCGTATTGCGCAGGAACTGAAGCGCTGGAGGTACGCCGCGTTTGGCGGCATGCTTGGTGTCGGCCTACTCGCCGCCGGCATAGCGGCGCCGGCATCGGCGGCCACACAACAACTATATGTGACTCCCGCCAGCACGACGACCACTGTCGGCAAAACATTCACTGTTTCCATACGGCTGAATCCCGGCCGCGCTACGGACGCTGTCGAAGCGACCATAAAATACAACACGAAATACCTGCAGTACGTCTCCACCGACGCGACCGGCAGTGGTTTTCCCGTCGAACTGCCGACTTCGGCCACGAGTGGCAGCCTAACTGTGACGCGCGGTATATTTTCGGGGACGGTTAGCTCGGATGTGCTGGTAGCCAAAGTGACGTTCAAAGCCCTAGCGAATAAGAGTTCCGCTAGTCTGAAGCTCACCGGCAATGCGACATATCAGGGTGCCTATGTGAACCCGACTGTCGGCAGCGCAACGGTCCGTATCAAGTCTTAGATTATTCGCCCAGGAGTTTGGCGACTTCTTTGGCTTCGACGGCGTCGAGTTCGGCAAAGATGTCACGCTCGAACTGTTCGGAAACGGTATAGATGTAATCGTCCTTGGCCCGGGGAATGACGTGGAATAGGATGTGGTTGGCCGCAAAATTGGTGGCGTGCTTTTTGAACGGGCGGTAGTTTTGGCGGATGTCGGCGCCGTCGCCGAGCTTGCCGATAATCTTTTGCTCGACGAAGAAAATCAAATTAAAAATACCTTGTAGTTCCTCGGGTGTAAGTTCCCACGGTGCTTCGACATGCCGTTTCGGCAGCACCAGGAAATGCCCCGGCACTTTGCGGGGGTTGCTGAGTACGACCACGGCGTGCTCATTTTCTTTGAGCACCCGGTCTTTCGGTTCACAAAACGGACAGTCGGCGTGTTTCGTCATAGTCCTAGTATACCCGACTCCAGACCATTCCTGCATGCTGCGTCCGTCATTCCCATGAAAATGGGAATCCAGCGGGTACGTTCACCTTTTACCCTTCACCGTTCACCATGCGTTAGCCGTTTACCTTTCACCGTCCGGGCGTCATTTACGGTAAACGGTTCACGGTGAATGTATGGTGAATGGTAAAAAGTGAAGGGTGAATGTTTTTACTGAATCCCAGCCTTCGCTGAGGCAACAACACAAGGGCTTGAAGTCAGAGAGTATGGCTTACTTCTTGCGTTTGGTTTTTACTTCATTCTGCGGGGGAGCGTACTCGTGGACTTCGGCACGCCGGGGAAGTGTGAAACTTAGTAGGAACGCGACCAGCAACGCGCCCGACGAAGCAGCAAAGCCAACGCGGACCGCATGCACGATAGCATTGTCGGTTATACGGTCAATCTCCTGGACCACCGCCGGGTTGGCACCCTGCGGGCTGGGACTGTCACTGCCAAGACTCTCGGCCGAAGCGGTTATAGTCGCCGTAATCTGCGGCTTGGCCTGCTCGGGTAACACCTTGCTGTCGGCGATGCTCGTCGTCAGTTGCGAAATAAGCGCGGTTATAAGCAGCGCGCCCACCAGCGCCTGCCCCATGCTGGTGCCGATTTGCCGGAAGGTATTGTTCACGCCGGAAGCCTCGCCTGCTTGCTCGACCGAAGCCGCCGAAAGCGTCAAGTTCGCCAGCTGAGAAATCATCAGGCCGAAGCCCAGACCGAACAACACCAGACCGGGCAGCAAGTCCCATTCCGTCGCCGTCACCGAAACTTCCATGCGCTGCAGCAGTATGCCCGCGAACGACAGCAGCAGGCCAAGTTGCACGAGCAGCTTCTGCGGCACGTTGAACTTACCGGAAAGTATGCCTGCTACCGGTGAAGCCACCAGAATCGCTAGACTGGTCGGCAGCAAGGCCATGCCGGTATGGAACGCGTCTTTGCCGAGCAAACCCTGCATAAAAATCGGCAGGCTGAAAATCCAGCCGAACTGCCCGAGCACCGCTATGGCCAGCACCGTCGTACCAGACATAAAATGTCGGTTTTTGAGCAAGCCGGTCGAAACCAGCGGCGTCTTGCCCCTCTCCTCCAGCATAGATTGGCGCAACAGGAATAGTGCTATGAAAATCAGGCCGAATGCAATCGCGAACGCGGAAATGGAAATGCCGAGCAGGTGGAAGCTTTCGCCGAAGATTTCGTAGTCCGCCTTCGCTTTCAGCCAACCATACGTCGACGATTCTATAATCCCGTACACCAGGCCGCCCAGGCCAAGTGCCGAAAGCATCACACTCAAAACATCCGGCGCGTGCGGATTGCGTTCCTGCGCCTCTTTCACCAGGAAAGACCCCGCCAAAATCACCAGCACGACCAGCGGGTTTATAAGGTAGTTCCAGCGCCAGCTGTAGTTTGTCGTCAGCCAGCCGCCGAGTATCGGGCCGATGCTGGCCGCCGCGCCGGCTATGGCGCCGTACACTCCGAAGGCAATCGCCCGGTCTTTGCCGCGGTATGTGCTGACGAGCAAGCTCGCCGTCGCCGGCAACATCAGCGCGGCACCGAGCCCTTCCACCACCGAAACGCTGAACATCAGGAAGGCGTCGGACTGTGCTCGCGAGGCCATCAGCGAACCGATGCCGAAGATTATCGCGCCCAAAATGAACATCTTTTTACGGCCGAATATGTCCCCGAAGCGGCCGCCGGTTATGGTAAAGGCCGCGAGCACCAGGCTGTAGCCGGTTATGACCCACTGGATGTTTTTGAGATTGCTGTGCAGGTCCGCGATTATGGCCTTTATGCTCACATTTATGATGGTCGTGTCCAGCACCACGATAAACAGCGCCAGCGCCATCACTACCAGCGGCAACCACTTCCGTAACCCTGTCTGCTCGGTCATGCGGCCTCCTCCGTTTCTTCCATTCTACTCCTCCCCCAGCAGGTTGCTATACTGAAACTATGTTTTATTGGCTTGGACTGGTTCTGGTACTCACGAGTTGGGTTGGGGGTATTGTCTTGCTAAGCAAGTGGCGGGACAAAGACTTCGCGACCATCAGCAAACACGCCGCCAGCTCGCCCTATTGGCCGCAGTGTATTTCTAGCGAGGCGTCTACGCACATAGAAAAGGCCCGCAAAGCGGGCCGGTTCAGACAGGACAAGAACTACAGACCCTTGATGATAGTCTGGGTCTGGTTGGGCTGCGGGAAATTAGCCGGATAGTTGACCTCTCCATTCGTGGAATTGCCTTGGGCTAGTGATTTCGCATACCGTTTCATATGTTCCATTATAGCAGAAATGCCAGTAGTAACGAAGCTGTCGCGCTGAGCGCAAGCGACACGGCGCAGACTATCCAACGGAAGCGGTTGATAGCGTTGTTCTTGCGTATGGCCGCCTCGGTGTCGGCGATGAGATGCTTCAGCAACTTCGTTTTGCCGTACTGCAGATATTCCGGATGCTCGAACATGCTGGCACTGGCGCCCGCGTATCGCCGAGGCCAGATTGCGATGACAGTCAGCACCAGTGAAACCACCAGCATGATGACCATCATCGTTACCCAGGCGCTTTTGTGCAAACCGGCTTGACCGATGAATATCAAGACGGCGATATTGCTGGCGAGTATAGCCAGTGCTTTGGCATCGATGGAATCACCTGCCGACATGACCAGGTTAAGCTGATTCTGCCGGGCGTCGAAAAATGATGATAAATCCGGAGCAGCCATTCCCAATTAGTCCTTTCACGACATATTGTATACGATTTTAGGGCGAGGTGGGACTTGCCTCACTGGCGACGGCAAAATGCCGTGCCTAAGCGACCCCTGCGCTCTCGCTCCGGGGCTTCGGGCCCGGCCATTGCCACTGGCAATGGCGTTCAAGCCCCAGCCTGGCCTCAATGAAAAGTGACCTATCTTGCGACAGGTCACTTTTCATTGGTGGGCGAGGTGGGACTTGAACCCACAAGGTTTTTAAGACCAGTTGATTTTAAGTCAACCGCGTATACCGATTCCGCCACTCGCCCTAGCGACTCACCCGATTATACTACTAAAGACATCGCATCCTGAAATGCCCTAAGATAAGCCAGTCAGTTTCGTTCTGGGGCAGTCTTTTCGGGAGGAACCATATCGGGTATATAGTGACGAGTGAAAGGCTAGTCCAGGGCGAAAGTGGCAGGTTAGCTGGGGTATTTCAAGATGTAATGTCTTTAACTACACTCGTAGGACCACTTCGCCCGACATGATTCTTTCGAGCAGAATCTGCATGTTAGCAGAAAGCGCTAAGCTCGTCAGCTTTTCGAGCTCAAAATATCCGAAATCGTCGAATTTCTCCGGCTCACACAGATGTAACCTACCTTCGGTAATAACCGCCTGGAACCAGGTGTAGTTATACGGACGTCCCTCTATTTCAAACGGTGCGCTGCCCAGCAACCTTGTAGTCCGTACCCGCACACCAAGCTCTTCGCCAAATTCACGCACAGCAGCATGCTCGAACGGCTCTCCGTCCTCTACTTTGCCGCCGGGCAGCTCCCACTGTATCAGCTCTGGCGTGTTGCGGTGCAGTAGCAGAATCCTTTCGTAGTCATCCAGCACTACGCACCCGGCAAGTTCTGTTGCACTTTTCATAAAATTGGAGGCACCTACGGGAGTTGCACCCGTCTACGCGGTTTTGCAGACCGCTGCGTAACTGCTCCGCCAAGGCGCCATCACGAGTGAGCGTATATAGTATAACAGATGAGTCAGCTCGTTGGTCCCAATTCCTGCCGGACTACACTTTACCAAAGGTGAGGGTCCAGTGTTCGGGAGCGCCGGACTGGATGCGGCCTTCGAAATCGACGCCGGCCGGGTGGACATCGTCGTATGGGAAGGCGTAGCCCAGGTTGCCGTAGACGACTTCATGGACAATGCGCGAATAGTGGTTGGTGTGCGCTTCGGTGTAGTAGAAATCGGCTGGATTTTCGTTGGTTGGCTGCACGTCGTTGGTCAGCAGCGTAGTGCGGTTGAAGGCTGCAGCCAGCCGGGCGCTTATATTGCCCGATTCGTCGTTGCCGGTTGTGAACGGCCCGGTCGAACACGAGAAAATATCGGCCGCCGTGGGTTTGGCAAATGTCAGACCACCGCCAAAGTCCAGGACCCCGCCGCTTACCTGACCCTGCACTTGTCCCCACGTAAACTGCGTGTCTACAGTCAACGGCTGGCTGGTGTATTTCGCCCACACCGCGTCAACGTAGGTCTGGTAGTAGCCGCTCCAGGCGGTCGGGAAAACCTGGATGGCCGAGTTCGGCGACAGCACGCGTATAAGGTTGCCGCCGCTGTGTATGAGACATTTATCCCAGTCGGAACCATCGCTCGCTTTTTGCGCCAGCAGCTTGGTCGCCACCGTTTCCATGGCGTTGTCGGGTATGCCGGGCACATACTGCGTGCCGAATCCGTCGGTCACGGTAAGTTTGAAGGCGATGGGTATGGACAGCATGTCGACGAACGAAATATTGCCGTACAGTTGCGTGTTGTCGAAAGTAAACTCGCAGAAACTCCACTGTATGTCGTTGTTTGGGTCGCTGGGGTTGACCGACGAAGGCATGACGAAGCCGCCATTCGTGTTGGTGTACAGATGCAGTTTGGCGTCGTAGCTGACCATGACGCGGCCGGAAATAAGCCGCGGGATGGTTATATCTTTGCCCGGGCCGCCCGCCGCGTTCAGCGGAATGGCACAGTCGACCGGAATTTCGGTGTGGTCTACACCCGGGTTCGGCGGCGCGTACAAGCTCTGTCCGTCGGACGTTACGAGCGACCAGCGCATGCCATTGTTCGGGTCCATGCCTATGACGTACACGTACGCCGTGTTCGTGTTGGAGTTATTTACCAATGTAGCCGTGAGTGTGGTCGGCAGACCGCCACCGGTCGATGGCGTCGCCACCGGCGTAGTCGTAACGGCTGCGCTCCAAGCTGAGGCGCCCGAACCATTTTTTGCCCGGACTTGAAAATCGTACGTCGTGTTATTGACGAGACCTGTGATGACCGTGTGCGTGATGGTGCCAGTGTACACCCACGACTGCCAGCTGCCGGCCGGGCTGACACGATACTGCACATCGTAGCCTGTCGCCGTTTCCGGGAATGTCCACCAGAGCGTGGCGCTGGCATCACCCGGCGTGACGGTAACGGGCGAAGGTGTGCTGGGAGCCCCGGAGGGTGTTGAACCACCGACATGCTGTACCCGCTGCAACCTTCGTGCGAATGCCACTAAGCGATTACCCTCCGCTTCTTCTTAAAAGAACAGTATACCGAGGTTACCCGCTTATGCCAAATCTCGCCACGCGCCGCTATTTGCTGGCGACTATAAGTAATACAATCCAGCCTAGCAGCAGCACCGTACCGAATCCGCCGTAAATGATGGCGAACCAGGTGCGGCCACGGCCGGCTTGGTCGGGGTTCTTTTTGAGGTTAGACAGCGAAGCCAGCCCTAGGCCGAGCGCTATCGGCCCGACGATGACGAATGGTATGGTAAACAGTGCGACGTAGCCGGCCGCAATCGCCCAAGCCGAGCGGTCTATCGGCACAATCATCTCTAGCGTCTTGTCGCGCGACGGCGGCACCGGTTCTTGTAGTTGCTGTCCCGATTCTTCTATGGGCGGCTCCGAGCTCGGTTGCTCAGTCCGTTCTGGCTTAAATATTTGTTGTGGTGTTTGTGATGCCATAGCTTAATCCTAGCTAAGTCGTGTGCGCCTGTCCAGTGAACCTCTTCAAACCCCCTTAGGCGAGCGTGCCCTGGAGTGTGTGGTCAGCAGGGAGAGGTTTTTGAGGGGGTCTCATATTAACACCAGCTCGACGTAAGCGACCCGACCCTTCTGCAGATATGAGCGATAGCGAACGAGGGCGTAAGCCCGAACTTTAGGGGGAAGGGAACGTATCTCGAATTTACTTCGAGATACGTTTGGGAGGGTGAAGCGAGCCAGTGGCTCGCTGCAAGGCAATCTGCCGGAACAAGCTCTGCTTGTTCACGCGCAGTTGCGGGTGAGATGAGCCAGCGGCTCATCGCAAGGCCACTCGGCTGATTCGGAACTTGTTTCGAGTCAGTCGATGGCGGGGTCGCAGAATGTGACCGCAGGATGTGGCGAGCCCCTCCCTCAAGAGCTCGACATGTTATGTCGAGCTCTGGTTTGTATAGTCCTAGTGGCCGAACTTGGACTTGAGTGCGATGACTGCGCCGCCGATAACCAGCGTCACCGTCGCAACCACCAGCGCCCGCGGCTTGCTCATGCCGCTCATGCGTGCCGCCATGTAGCTGAACGCCAACAGCACAGACAGCAAATACACCAGCGCGAAAATGAACGCGTTTTTTATGCTGTACAGCCCGGTAGCACCGACCAGGAAAATCAGGCTTGGCCAAAAACTGACGCTGGCTATGGCACCCGTGTCGCTTACAATCCCCCGCCGCTCCGCCTTGCTGAGCTGCCCGCGGTTCTTTATGCGCTCGCCTATGAATTCAGAGTACACTTCTGCGAAGATAATCGTCAGTGCCGCCACGAACGTTTTGAGCGCCATCGCGAGCGGTTCGGCACCGCCCGTGTGCGCCACACCCGCTATGAACACAAACAGCAGTATGGCGCCATAAATTGCCTTGCTTGCCCGGTTATTGCCGTAGTATTTCTCTATATCGTTCGGTTTTGCCATTAGCCTTAACTGTACCTTACTATTCGGCAGCCACGCAAACATCTACGTTCGTTACGCCTAGAAAAGCACTTTCTCGACCACACGAAACCGCTGCAGCTAAAAAGCAAAAGTCCTAATATTCGAATATGGCGGGCGTATACTACGTGCAGTGGAAAAGCAGTTCGTAACCAAAGAAAAGCGCCGCGAGTGGCTGCGGCGGTATGTGCCAGCCGAAGTGTTGGCGACAACGACCGCGCTGGCGGCGGCATGGGCGGTGTACGCGCACACGCATTCATACGCGGCGGCAACTGCGGCCGGATGGGTCGCCGAGGGCATCGGCTTTTACGGCTATTTCATCACGCTCGAACTTGTAACGAACTACGCCCGCTACCGCGAATACCCGTGGTTCAAACGGCTTTCCATGATTATCGCCACCGCCAGCACCAACTTGCTGGTAGAATTTCTGCCCGCCGAACTGCTCGACAGCTTCCTTATACGCCCGTTCCTGATGTTCTGGGTACCGCAGCACATCCACCCCTACCCCGTCGGTTTTTTGGTCGGCAAATTTGCGGCCGACATCATCTTCTACGGCATGGCCATCATCGGCCTCGAAACCCGCAAACGCTTCCTCCACCACTAGCCCTGGTGGGTGCTATGATGTGTCTATGACAGATGCTGTTTCGCGGCGCAACGCCCGTTTGGTAATTGCGACGAGCTTCTTCGGTGACCTGGCGTTCATGCTACCCATATGGCTGCTATACAGCACCGAGTACCTGCACCTTTCCGCCACCATGTCCATAGTTTTGTTTACCGGTGTGTGGTTCATGAGCGGTGTGTTTGAAATTCCGACGGGCGCACTGGCTGACCGTTGGGGCAGAAAGCCCACTTACATGTTGGGTAGTGCCCTCATGCTCTTGTATCCAGCGGCCTACATACTCCATGCCCCGCTGTATGTTTTCTTCCCAATACTGGTCATTTCAGGCTTTGGTAATTCACTGGTCTCGGGCTCACTTGCTCCGCTCGTCCATCGAAGCTACGAGCAAGCCGGGCTGAGCAAAAAGCTCTACAACCAATTCTTAAGCCGTAATCAATCGGCGATGTTTGTGGCACGCGCACTGAGCGGCGTCGTGGGCGCATGGCTATTTACCATCAAACCGTGGCTGCCATTTCTGGGCTGGCTGCTTGCCATTGCCTGCAACATTGTTCTCTGCTCACGGATGGTTGAAGACCGCAGCGAACGAGCCGAAGGCACATTTAGGGCACATATCGGTAGCACATTCCACGCCATGCGCCGAAGCGAAATCATTATCGCGGCACTGGTCGGCTACGTACTTATGAACCTTGTAAACGAAGCGGTATGGACAGGATACCAGCTGTTTTATACACAAGATGGACGTACTCCCGTAATCATTGGCCTACTCTTTAGTATCATTGCCATCTGCTCGGCCATAGCTGCCTATTTCATTCATCGTCTCTACGCCCGCTTTAGCCCTGCGACCATGATGGCAGCCTGTAGTGCTCTCACCACGCTCACTGCGTTCCTAATCTACCAGCCCAACACGACCCTCCGTCTTGCCGCCATACTCCCCATGGCCTTTGCCTCTGGCTGCTTGGCGGTTATAGTCAGCGCAACCATACAACACATCGTCCCGAACAAATTTCAGTCGACCGCACTTTCGGTTTACGGCGTCCTGGTTTATGTGGTGTATACAATAGGTTCGCTCTGGATTGGCAAAGTCATAGACGGATGGGGCACCGACGTAGGACGCCAGGCTGTTTTCGTCGGTTCGTTTATCGCATTCGGCATAGTGCTATTCCTAGCGCTCTACACTAACAAAACCCATCCCTTCCGACTCGACGAAGCAGATGATACCACAGCTGAACCCACACCCACACAAGGCGCATGACTATCTGCTGGCGTGGTAAGCGTCGATGAGAGCGACGTCGGCCAGGTCTTTAGGCCGGCCCCAGGCGGCTTTCCATTTGCGGACTTCGTGTAGCGAGGCGAACGGCACGCCGTCCACTGCATCGGCGGTAGCGAGCAAGTGCTTGAGCGTTGGGCTGTAGGTGCTGAAATCCCAGTTTTCGTGAGCTTCGAACACATCATATGTTAGCGGCTTGTCTTTGCCGCCTTTGTCCAGCAGGGCCCAGCCAGCCGCCTGCAGGTCCTGCCACAGTTTCGGGCTTACCAGCATATCGACATCACCCGCCTCACGCAAGCCCGCAATCGCCATCGGCGCTGCGCCGAACACAACGTATTCGCCAACCGGTAGCCCGAGAGATTTTACCTTGTCTATGACTGCTTGCTTTTTCATTTGCCCGAAGTCGTATTCACCCACATTGTAAGCGTTTCGTAGGCGGGGCGGCAAGCTTCGCGCACGTCTTCGAAGAAGATTTTGTCGTGGAAATCGCGCTCGACTTTCTTCGCGACTATTTGTTTCAACTCTTCCAGGCTTTTGCCTTCTTGGCCCTTCTTCCACGCAAAGTAAAGGTAGAAATCGGACAGCAAATGCACCTTGGCATCGCCTGTTGCCAATGCTTTGCCCACCGGGCTGGCTGGGGCTTGACCATCCCTGCAGCCGTGCAGCCGTATACCGTCGTCAACCACTAGTTTGTATGTCTGCTTCGCTAAACCCGGCCTGTTGCATCAGGTCGCGTGCTATAACCAGACTCGTTGCTTCGTGCGCTTCGTCGAACCGGCTCATTTTGGCATCCGCCACATCGTGCAACATGCCGCCGGCCCGTGCTAGGTCTGCCCGCGCTCCGTGCTGCTCGGCGACTTCTGCTGCTGCATCTGCCACAGCGAATACATGGTTCTGCGCCAACCAATCTGCCCAGTCACAGCGCGCCGGGTCCTTCGCGTCATACAAATCCCTAACCAATTGCTCAAGTTTTTCTACGTTTGTCATGCCACCAAGTATAACACCCGTGGCGCGCCGAGCTTACCAGAGCATGTGGTTGTGCGATGGGGCGTGGCGATATACTATAGAGTCAATATAAGCGTTAGCATAGAGCGGAGACACGGTTGAAACGGTTTTCTTTACGGCAACATAGCAAGCCATTGTTATTTGTCGTGGGCTTCGCGCTAATCGGTGCCGCTATACTTGCAGCCAGCCACGCGGTAACGCCAACGGCGAATTTCGAAGCCGAAAATGGGACGCTCGGCACCACGGCGGAGGTCGTAAACGATTCGGCGGCTTCAGGCACCAAAGCGGTAGCGTTTGGCAGCGGCGATATAGTTCTGGCGGCGGCCGGCGATATACAAAAGCCCCGGGCCGACCTGCACTACGGCACCGACACGGCCAACCTTATAAAAAATCAAATAAAGCCGTCGATGGTTATAGTACCGGGCGACATTCAGTACGAAACCGGCACGCTCGCCGACTTCAACAACTACTTCAACAAAACGTGGGGCGGCACGAACCTGGGTTCGCGCGTGTACCCCAGCCCCGGCAACCACGATTACCAGACCGCCGGTGCAACCGGCTACTTTAGCTATTTCCAAGCGGGCACCAACACCATAAATGGCAATGCCGTCACCGGCCCGGCAAACTCCGGTTGGTACGCGTTCGACGCAGGCAGCAATTGGCGTATTTACAGCCTTAACAGCGAAACTGCCGGTACCACCGCAGCCACACAAAATACCTGGCTAGCCAGCGACATGGCCGCACACCCCAAAGCATGCACGCTGTTTTTCGCCCACAAACCGTATTACGACTATGGAACCGTGCACGCCGGTGAGGGCGATGCTTCGCTGCCCTGGTACAAAACGTTCTATGACAAAGGCGGCGATGTGGTCATAACCGGCCATGAGCACAACTACCAACGGTTCAAACCAGTTAACCCGTACACCGATGCAGTCGACACTGCCCGCGGGCTGCAGACATTCGTCGTCGGTACTGGTGGCGCCGACAATTTGTACCCTGGGTTCGGCTCTACCATGCATAGTGCCAACAACCTTATCGTCACTAACAACGGCGTCAACGCGTGGGGTGTATTAAAGCTGACACTGCACCCGAACAGCTATAACTGGGAGTTCGTGCCCATTAACGCCAACGCCTACACCGACTCCGGGAGCGGCCAATGTCACTCATAACGCGCCTGCGCAAGTACAGTTGGCGCCGCACCAGCGTCATTGCGGGCATAGCTCTCGTGGTGCTGACTCCATTGGTAATCCTCGCCTGGCAAGAGCATGTGCAGCAGCAGTACTGGCACCAGCTAACCAAAGAACTGATGGCAGACGAAGCAAAGGGTGGCGAAGAAGACGAAACACCGCCCGAAATGACACCAGCCGATTCGTATGTGAACGACTTTAAGCACACGACCGCAATTGCTATTACCAGCGCCGGCTTTAGCCCATCGAGCATCACGGTCAAGCCGCGCACCAAGCTCATTTTCAAAGCCGCCGACGAACAACCGCACTTCGTGCAAGTCGCGGCCGATAGCCAAACCCCCAAATTCTTTGACCCCAAAAGCGACGTAACCGAACACAGCCTCTTCCAAACCAAAGTCGAAGCGCTTGGCAACTTCGCGTTCTACGACCGCTACAACCCTGCCGCTACCCTTACCGTCACCGTCTCTAACTAAGATGTACTAAATTGCTGGCTCCGAGAAATTCGGGTTCTGCCAGCTGCCAGGTTCATACTCCATAACCTGACCGTAAGATATTTTTCTGCTGTCACCAAACCCATGCAAGCCGGAGGCAATCGCCAGCATCGGAGCATGCGTAACCACAACCAAACTTCCCGTTTCGGGTACCGCAACCTGGGCTTCAGCGACCGCTCGCGCAAGCAAATCATCCAAATCTTTTACGTGGCGCGCGTCGTTCCCACCATCTTCAATCAAGTCACTGCTTACTACGTTCGGATGCGGTAAGCCTTCTGCAATAATCTCGGCAGTTTGCATGGCCCTTAGCGCCGCAGAGCTCAGTATAAGCGCCCCCTCACCAATACCCCTAGCCAGCAGCCTCTGTCGAGCTTGCGGAGCATGCACTTCCCTGCCCAGCCCCGTTAAGCCCCTAGTCGTCTGGCTGTACTCACCATGCCGAACCAAAAATATTTTCTCCGCCATACTCTTTACCCGCCTTAGCTGGCCAGTTCCCGCAGAAAATGCTCAGTCGATTCCGGCGACATACCGAACAGACCCGATGCGTTAGATTCTCGGACTACGAACGTATCTGTTTGCCCCACAATATGGCCATCTTGCAGTGAAATCGATTGGCCGTCCACCACACCGAACTCGTGGCCCTGATACGTTTCCAGGAATAGCCCGCGTGGCCAGGTACTTATACGGAGCGTAGGGGTTCCACCTTCCACCCTTAGAACGCCCATCCGTAGGGCGTTACGGCCGCAGTTCGTTACGACCAGCACACTCCTCGCTTCTTCGCCGCCTGAAGCGTCAAATTCCGCTTTCAGTGTTTGGCCCATAGCCATGGCTGCGCTTTCGAAGTACCGACGGTCCAGGTCTATCTCGCTCCAAGCCAGCGCCAAGCGCCCCGCGATTTCCTGAGTCTTTTTAGGGAGTGCTTCTGGTGCGATTTTAAGTCTCCAACGCGGAAATAATGTGTCACCATGCACGTAATCGTTATAAACAGTATGTAAGTGCGAACGTACTTCTCGAGGGTTCCTCATGCTTGGGTATGCCATAGGTCGCTCCTTTTGCCACGAAGGCAAGGCTTGTTGTTATATGAGCGCTATACTATACCCCAACCTCAAAAAAGTAAATTGGTAGCGTTTTACTACTCCAGACGGTGTTCGAGGAGGTCGGCAGGTTGGCAGTCGGTTTTAATACACGCTGACGAGGAGCGGTATGAGCGCCGCGCCTACGATTCCGACATAAGAAAGCAGGCGGCACAGCCGGTTAGTGTTTTCGAGCAGCTGGTACGAAGCATATTCGGGACTGCTTGGGTCGAATTTGTACTTTTCTTTCTGAATATACTTCAGCAAGAAATACATGGCCGTGTAGTAAAGCGGCGCGAAAAACAGAACTGCTAGTATGATACCCAGCGGCGCGAGTGTATCGTAAGCACCCGGCATAAAGGCCGATACTCCTATGAAGAACATATAGTACGTGCCGTACATGGCTATAGCCGTCAGGGTTATATACAGAAAACTTATGAATTCTTTGGCCTTCGCGAAATACCGCACCGAGTAGGCTATGACGAATATCGCCACGAGTGGTGCCACGAAATACCCTACCGCCATGCTTAGGAGCGGCCCTATGAAATCCCCCACCGACACATCTGCCATGGTTTTGGGTGCATCGCCGGCATCTGGCCTAAAGAACGCAGCATACAGCAGTTGCGGTACGGCCGCGACGAGCACATACGTCAGGCCCGTCAGTAGCACCACTACCCACGCCCGCGAAGGCCCGGTTTGTGGCTGCTCTGTCCGAAGCTGCGTGTCGTTGTGCCCCAAAATCGGTGCTTGTGGCGCAGCGGCGCTTGGAGCAACTGGTGCCGCAGCGACTACCGGCGGAGTCTGTTCGGGCACCGGGGTAGGAGGCGCTGCGTCAGTATTTTCTGGTTTTTGTTCTTCTGGCATTATGGCCATTCTACCACAACAAACATAAGCTCTAAGCTCTAAGCTCTAAGCTCTAAGCTCTAAGCTCTAAGTTCTTATGAGCCTACTCGGTATTCGAGAATGTCGCCAGGTTGGCAGTCCAGGGCTTGGCAGATTGCTTCGAGGGTGGCTAGGCGGATGGCTTTGGCCTTGCCGGTTTTGAGTATAGAGAGGTTCGACATGGTTATACCCACCAGCTCGCTCAGTTCGGTCAGGCTCATTTTGCGTTTGGCCAGCATTACGTCTAGATTTATGACTATCATAACGTTACCCCTAGACCGTGAGGTCGTTCTCCTGTTTCATGCCTATCGCCTGCTTCAGTAGCCGCTGCATAAGCGCTGCGAAAACGGTGACGGTAAACGCCGAACACGCCAGAATCATGCCCATAGGTATCAGACCCGGCGCATCGGCCCTTTGGGCCCACAGGTAAAAGAACGGCAGACTGGCCACGAATATGGCGCTTATAGCCACGCCGCACCAGGCGATTACTTTCAAAGCCTGAACCGAAAGGTTCGAAAACGCCTCGCCTTTATCTATGTATCCCAGCAGCTTCAGCGACTGGTACAGCGTTATATAAAACGGCACGGCACCCACATAAAATGCGGCTATAATCGCCCGCACCTGGAACCACACCGCCTGACCATGCGTCTCGTTCGGCACGTTCTGCCATATTGCCGGCAGCGCAAACACGCACAGCGCCAGCACTATCGCCCCTATCCCAAAAATCGCCAACCTCAAAAACAGAATCGTTCCTTTTTGTAGCAGTACAGGTTTCTGCGTCATTGCCTTGCCCATTATCTGCTTCCTAGGTATTTGGTTGCAATACTGAAAGCAAACGAAGTCAGAATTACGATAATACTAATCATAAATGTTTGGGTGACCCAGGTCGGCGGGCTCGCCTGGTCCATTTCAAAAACCAGGGCTATGCCTGTTATGCCAAAGACCACTGACGCGAACATGAATATGCGAGTGGAGACTGTATGCAACATTTCGTACCTCGATTACTGATTTACTTGTTACGCACGCACCCCAAACATAGCACACTATTTATCGTAAATCAATAAATATTTATCAAGGAACGTTAAATCCAAGCACGTAAAATTTCCAAACAAAAAAGATACCGCGACCCTAGCTATCCAGCAGAGGCCTCGGTACCTTACGCTTAGAATACCATAAGTGCTTATTTTAAGTCAAGTAGCTTTTGGTCTTTCGTGATGACGAGCACTCGGCGCAATTCTTTTCCACGGATAAGTCGTATCTGTCGATTTATCTTTGCCAGGTTCGCTACATCGGCAGCTTTGCTCCGCCGCAGGTCGAACAGTACGTTCTCGGACTGCTTGATGGCGCTTCGGAAGGCGTGTTCAATAGACCGCGCACCCGCACTCACAGGAGATTTTATTTCCCATGCAAGGTCATCCATACGGATATCCGGCGTCTTGACCCCCGGACGGTTCCGAGGTGCTAAAAACAAGACTTTCTTGCCCTGCTTGCGCAGAAACAAGGCAGTCTGTATCTCGTGAGGCTCGGGTTCCGCGCCGTCTTCGAACTGAATATCGAACACCGTCATCGTAGGAAGTATACCCTATGGCACAGCCTTCTGCTAAAGTAGCTTGCAGGGCTTAAGAAGCGTACGACTTAGCAACTACAGCACTTTATACCGCAAATGGAGATAGGAGTTGGGGAGGATATCGGCGGCTACGAGCTTGAGGGGTTTGAGGAGGTGCAAGTCAGCTTCGGTTGCGAGCGATGGGCCATCGATGAGGGTGGGTGTGGCCCTGCCGCCAACGAGGAGTGGGGCTACTACGATTGATACGTTATTTATGAGCCCTTCGCGGACGAGCCGGGCGTTCATTTCCCCGCCCGACTGCACGGTCAAGTTATCGGCACCAGATTGTTTGAGCCGCCGGAACAAGTCGGTAAAGTCTACTTTGTCTTGGCAAGAAACTACTTCTAGGTTAGCTTCGGTGCTGCTGTGCGCTGGGTGCTCGGGATTGGTCGTAACTATGTATAGTTTCTTCGTTCGCTTGCACAAGTTCGAAACGCCAAGCGCGGTTAGGTGCGGTTTGTTGTCGAGAATTACGAACGCAACAGGCAGTTGGTCTATTTCTGCCTTTTCTTCGTTCCAGCCGACCTTCGCCATACACCGCCCCGTGTTAAACGACCACAAATCGGTCTTTTCCTCTAGCTCGTAGTACTGGTGCAAGCCTTCTTTTACACCCGCCACATTCGGCAGGTCCTTGTCAAAATCGCGCTCATCACCCCCGCCGGTAGATATCTTCCCATCCACCGACATCAGCAAAAACAAAGTAGCATTCGGCAAATCATTCATATACTAACTCACTTTAACACTCGAGGGATATAACGTGACGTCGGTAATGTAATAGCTGGTTTTGTTTTCTGCCTGCTCGAGCACGAAAGCCGCCAGGTCAGTCGGGTCGATAGCTTCCGAATTGGCACCATGCGAAGCGATGTCACTTGGGTAGAGGTTGGTTATACGATACTTATCGGGCGCGAATTCTTTCTGCAGCGACCGAAAGAAATACATGACGGCAGCTTTTGCCGCACCATATGCACTCTCGCCCGAGTTTGGCGTGAGTGCGCTAGTAGAAACGATGTTGATAATTCTGGCGCTCGGTACAACCGCCGCCAAACTCTGCGTCATGTAGACGCCGGCAAAGTAGTTGCTTTGCATCTGGTTCTGGTAATCTTCCGGCTGCGCTTCCAACAAACTACCGTATGTATAGCCGCCAGCATTATTAACTAGGCAAACCTCGGAACCTTCTAGTCCATCTTTCAAATGCTCCCAAAAGCCAGCACATGCCTTTGGGTCTGATGCGTCGAACTGTTCATACCGGATGGAACCATCCAGCACATCCGGACGCGGCGAACGACCCGTGCCGATTACCTGCCATCCATTCCCCGCGAACGTACTCGCGATAACTTGCCCTAAACCTTGACTTGCACCCGTCACAATAGCTGTTTTCATACCCCTATCATAGCAGGGCTTGTGCTAGAAGTTTAGTGGCGGGAGCGGAGGTATTCGAGGAGGCCGTGGTGGAGGTGTTGCGTGCCGTCCCAGAGTACGATGTTGTAGTCGGGTAGGAATTCTGCGGGGTTTTCTTGGCGGAAGTCGATGGAACGGACTTCGGGCGAAACGGCTTCGCTCATGTGCCGGTCGGTACCGCCATGCAGCGTCGAATATTTGTCACCCCAGATTTCTAATTCATGTGGATTCTGCACATCGCTTTGCTGCAGGCCAATGGTCGCCAGTACTTCCGGCATGCTCAAAACCGCTTGTATGGACGTGGTTTTCGAAACGCCTTCGACCGCGAAATCCAGCGCAAAATTGCCGCCGAAACGCGGAGTAATCGGCACCTTTTGCTCGGCCAGCAGGTCTACCGCGCGGTTCTGTATGGCCGTGCGCAGGTCACGCTTGCCGTGCGTCAGCGGAACTTCATACCCCAACCCTGCAACTTGTTCGTCGGTAAGGTCGGTGCCGTTCACGACTTCCATCGTAATCTGCGGGCCACGGTCGTCGAGCATTATATCGAGTGGGTCATGGCCGATTTCTTCCCAAAACTTGGGTTTCGGCTGTGCCGGATGCGGACGCAGTCGGAACTCGGAAACCAGCTGAGCAACGACTTCGCGCCAGCGCTGTTTCATATCGGGCGTAAAGGTGTCTTCGTACACACTATAAAACGGCTCGGCACGCCGCTCGCCAGCTTCGGTAAAACCCCACACTTCCGCACCGCTACAATGACTCACTAAAATATCACGCCGCAGCGACGGTTCAATCTTGCTTGTTATGTCGCGTTCCACCCGCGCCATGCTACCGCCCGTGACCATAAAGAGCTTGCCACCGTCACTCAGAAACGAAGAAAGCTCCTCTACCATACCCGGCTCGGCAGGCGTGTACACATCGGCAATCGTCTCGTCCACATCCGACAAAACCAACCGGACTTTATCGTTCCACTGGATAGGAGCCTCTGCACTCATCGACTAATCATACCACCTACCAAAAAACGAAAACAGCCCCTATCCTTTCGGAAAGCGCACCATACGGTGTCAGTTCGGGACCGTTCTCTTTGTGACTACATGGTACCGAAGAATGGTGTTTGCGTTAATCGCAATAAGCCGCATTGCTAAGGACAGTACGAAATCCTCGCACGCGAACAGTTCAGGTTATTCGCCCCTGAATGCTGAAGGGTCTGACCCTTAACAGAGGGGATACTGTGCATCTCTCGCCTGAATGGTGTTTGGCGATGTTTCGTGTGCCTGTCGTTGCCTGTTGCCTAGAAACGTACTACGTCATTGCGTTCCGCTGCGGCTTTCGGCCGTGCCGGATGTGTTTTGGAGCTCGACGCTTTCGCGGCTTTCGTTTGCTGTCGGCTCTGTTCCTCGAACGCAGCCATGAGTTCTTCGGAACTCAGCGAGCGCCCGGAGCGCTCCGCCTGGCGCGAAACCTCGCATATGTGACAACCATCGAACGAAAACGGACTTTTACCCATATTGCATACCCTCCTTTTTCAAAGCTTAGTATACACCCATTGCCGCCGCTTGGCGTATAGCCTTTTTACAACCAGTGACAAGGTGCTATACTACCAGGTGTCATGAAACCGACTCATCCTTATACTGCTGTCATTGAGCAAGATACTGCCACTGGCTATTACGTGGCGTATGTTCCTGATTTGCCTGGTGCGCATACCCAGGCCAGAACATTAGAGGAGTTACAACAGAACCTTAAAGAGGTCGTTGAGTTAGTACTTGAGGATTATGACCCTAAGCAAAAGCCAGAATCACACTTTGTCGGTACGCAATAGTTACGGTTTAGTATGGGCGGCGAACTTCCAGTCCTTAAACCCAGAGAGATTTAGGACTTATGCAAAACGGCACATTGCGGGCAAAAATCTCCGCTCCTCATTCCAGCGTACTTCTAGTACGCCTCCATTCCGGTGCTCGCTTTTTATCCCACACTGCACCATTCTGCGTAAGTCCTAAGATTGCTAAAATCCTTAAGAACCTGGGTTTTGCGATGGTGCGGCAGAAGGGTAGCCATCAACAGTTCAGGCATGCCGACGGCAGGGCAACAACCGTACCGAATCATAGTGGACGGGACATATCACCTCTCTTGCTGCGTCAAATCTGTAAAGGCATCGGCTTAGCGACTGACGAATTCCTACGTCATAAATAAACCCAGCCCAAGACGGGCAATACCCATACCGGATTACCCCTGTATTGGGTACGGTGCGCAAGGTGATAGCCGGAATTGGGTTATGGCACACCGTGCCGTCAAACAAACAGACTGCTTGAGCATAGTAGGTGTATAAGGCCGTACGGTTACCCTATCGGTGCATTCAGGCAGCGCCATGGCAGTTCTTGTATTTCGCCGGGAGACCGTTCGGCCGGAGCTTGCCGCAGGGACAGGGGTCGTTACGGCCTATCTTGCCGCCGCTCGCCGGAGACGTCAGGTTCGTCTGCCGCCCGTCTCCTCCTGTCAGATCTATGTGCAATGTGCCGAACCATTCGAAATACCGCATAATCGGCCCCTCGCGTTGCTCTTGCGTCAGTAAGTTATAGTGCGCCTGTTCGATACGGTCGGTAGTTTCATTGTGTTGCAACCGATCGTCTGCATCAATCTCCCGAAGGTACGCCGCCAGCCTTTCCCGCTCTGCGGCTTGGCCTGTTGCCGCGTACGCTTCTTCTAGCTGGCCGCCGAGGTATTCGTACTCTTCCGCGAGTGTCGCATAGCCATACGGTGGGTATTGCCAAAGCTTCTTGCTTCGCCGGCGGTCCAGCGCCCGCAGGCCGAGTTCATATGCGCAAACCGCTACAGTCTGGCGGTCTTCGGGGAGCAAGTCGCCGGTAATCTGCATACTGGTATGGTCGAGTGGTAGTGCCTTCGCAAGTGCTTCGGCTGACTTTTTAGCCTCGGCATCGGTCTGCTCTGCCACCCCAGCCAATAGCCCTGGGACACTGTATATCGGATCCTTTGTGCGCCGCAATGCTTGAAGACATAGGTCCTGTAGCACCAGTTTTAGTTCGTCTTGGTTTTTGTTGCTCGCTTCCTCGGCTGCGTATACCAGGTTCTGTCGGACGTCCGCGTATTCGGCCGTGTCGTGCATCCACGCCCGAATGACTGCATCGGGTGCGACCTCTAGGCAATGGGCTAGCAGTTGGGCGGTCTGTAGTGCCTTCTTGCGTTTTGCCGCTGTCCAACCGTTTGTGTCGTACACGTCGTTATCAAGCTCAAAGCAGTACCCATGCAGCGTGTCTGCCCAAACCACATCGGGAGCCCACCTTTCGCGGGCCTCATCGAGCAGGCCGTATACATAGTCGTGATTGGCGTCCGAGACCCCCAGGCTATCGAGAAACTTCACCTGGGTGGTGTGCCGCGCGGCTTCCTCGGAGAATAATCCGGCATCTAGCTTGACGCCGTGCTCGGCGAACTGCCGCAGCAATACAGCGTCAGACATTTTGCGCAGTTTTGCTTGTGGAGGCGCCAACCTCGCCTCCATGTTCTTCAGGCTTTCTTCGAGCTGCGCATCTTCCGCAAGAGCACTCAGCGCATTTGCCGCATAGAAGCCTTCATCTACGAGAGACTGTTGGCGAAGCGCGAAGTCGTAGTCCGGGCACAGCTGCAACGCCTTGCCGAGCAGGTGCTGCCCGAACAGCAAATCGCCGCTTGCCAAATACGCCACCGCGGCATTCGTGAGCACCCGGTACACGCTGGCCGTCACGGTGTGCTGGCGCAGCATATCGGCGAAAAGTTCGTCGTATAGCCTAATCGCGTCGGCCATGCCATCGTCCGTCATCACCGCCAGTGCTTCGTTTGCTTGGTCTGCCCAAGCGCCGGGTTCGTAGGGCGCGACATGCACGTCGCTTGCCTGTTTGCCCTTGGCTGCCTTCGCCAGTTTCCGTTTCGAAACCAGCGAGTTCCAGTAGCCGGTCGCAGCCCGCATCACCAGTTCGGCGTCGCCCGGCTTGTCCGGGTCTGCCAGCCCCAGCAGAACCCGCACGCCAGTCGCAGGCGCAAGCGGCGTTTCCTCGGCTTCAAACTCGTCTTCCAGCAGCCGCATAACCGTTTCGGGGGCGATGTACCGGCCTACCCCCGTATCTTCCATGGCCAACCGTAAATTTTGAGCCGCCTCGCGCCGGGGCAGCTGCCTTTTGGCAGGGATGTCCTCGGACTCCAGAATGCCCAACTCTTGCTGCAAATACGTAAACCCTGGGGTTTCGCGGATGGTTATGCGTTCGGGCAGTTCGTCCATGACCGCCTCTAGCAGTTTTTCGTCGTCTATGGTAATCGGAGCGATAGCTTCGTCCGGCGTGATGATTTCCCAGTGGCCTCCCTGTTGGCACAGCCGGAGCGTCACCATTTGGCCGCGCTGTATCTGCGAAGCCATCGCGTACTCGCGCACATGGTAGCGCGTGCCCGTCCGAAGGTCTTCCAGCTCGATATTTCCAGGCTTGAAGTCGCCTATCTTAAAGAAACTCATGTAGTTTGTCTGTACCATTTGGCCGAGCAAACGCGCTTCGTCCCTCGCAAGGCCCTTGGCTGCCTTGGAGTAGCGCTCTATTATACTCGTTCCGTCTTCGAAATAGTCAAACCAAAGCCACGAGTTGAATAGGCCGCTGTTATGCACCACCCCGTCTATTTCATCGAAAATCGGGTTGCTCGCTTCGTATGGGGTTTCCAAAAACTCGCCCGCCAAATCATGGACTCGCTCTTCGCCCAAATAGTCCCACGTAAACGCATCCAGGCCCGCACCAATATTCGCCAACACACTCATACTCTTAGTATATATGGTATTACTACTTTTTGGTAATTGGTTGGGGCTTTAGTGGGAACGGCGCGGTTCCGCAAAAGCGCCAAAGAGCTACAGCTATTTTGCGTGTTGGGTAGCGACTTTCAGGCCGAAGAGTATCAGGATGCCGCCCATGCATTGCTCCAAACGGTGCTGGATTTTTGCGACGTGTTTGCGCACCAGGCGGTGCGAAACGACTACGGCCACAACGCCGAACCACAGCATGGTGGCGAGTACCATTTCTACGCCCATGACCATCTTTACCGCCACTGGCGTGCTCGGGTCGATAACCAGCGTAAACAAGCTTAGAAAGAACAGTGTCGCTTTGGGGTTGGTAACGTTCGTCAAGAATCCACTGCGTAGTGCCTGTAACGGCGAAATGTCTTGCTGTACATGTTCTTCGCTGGCGTAGTCCGGACCCGGCTTCGACCGCAAAGCTTTGATGCCGATGTATATCAGGTACGCCGCGCCCAGGTATTTGGTGATTGAAAACAGCAGGATGGACTTAGAGATTATAACGGCGATTCCGACCAGGCAGTACGTAACGTGCACAGCTATGCCCAGGCCGAGGCCGATGGCGCTGTAGATGCCGGTGCGGCGCGAGTACTTTAGGCTGTTGTGTATGGTCACGATAAAATCGGGTCCAGGGCTCATGACCGCCAGCAAATGTATGAGCGCAACGGTAAAAATGGCCGGCAGATATTCCATACCAGCTATTTTAACAGATGTGCGATTGCGACCCTTTGACGGCCTTAGTTACTCTTGTGTTTCTTGGAGTTGTGACTCAGCGGAGACTTGCAGGGTGAGGTACGAGTAGTGTTCCTCTAGGAGTTTGGTGCCTTGACTTACTTGCATTAACTCCATCTTGCCCACTAACGCCACAGTGTACCCAAAGCCAGCAAAAACACCAGCTAGAGCACTTATGGCTACGAAAGAACCGTCGTTAGTCACCGCTAAAATCCCCGCACCCGCACTACCTACGAGCGCAACGTTGCCTATAGTGCTACTTTTGCGAACATTCCTGTGTAAAGTTTGATTCCGTCTTTGCACTGCCTCAAGGCTTTGGCGCACTAACCCGGGCTGCTTATCTGCTTCTACTGCTTCGGTCGCCATAGCGATTCCATGCTCGACCTGTTCCTTCTCACCCGTACGTAGCAGCAGACTTACGACACTTGCCGTGGAATGAGGCTCTGGGGGTGAGTCGCATCTATCGTATTTTTGGGCGGCGGAAAAATAGGCATCGGCCACTTCTTCCGGTTTTGAAAACAGTCTGTTGTCGGCATTTACGCATGCCAGAATCCCCGCTTCTACCGAATCTCTCGGCGTCCACTGTGGAGTTCTTGCTTCTGCACTCATGCCGATATTATAAACATGCACGGATATTTTGTCTTTAGGCGTCCAGCATCCCTTTTATTTCCGGGAAGGTTTTGACGGTTTTCCAGGCTGTTTGAGCCAGAGCTTCGTCTATGGTTTCGCCCACGGCGACACCGTGGCCGGTGCGCACGAACAGGTCTATATCGTTTTCCGAATCGCCCACGGCCAAGCACTGTTCCGGTTTTATGCCCATGCCGCTACAGAATGCCTCCAGCTGCTCGAGTTTCTTCTTGCCCTGCTGGATTTCGTAGTGCATATCCACCAGGTTTCCATGCTCGTCCCACACGGTTTCGGTGTTGGCGAACCAGTGCTTGACCTTCAATCTCTCGGCCACAGCCTTGGCCCATATGTCGAACGACCCGGTGATGATGCAGGTTTCGTAGCCGTCTTGTTGTATACCTTCTACTGCCTGCGCGACGCCCGGGTAGAAATCCCAGGTTTCAAAAAGACGTTCCATGTACGTCTTGTTCGCGTTGCCGGTCGCCTGCCACAAGCCTATGAGCTGCCGTTTGGAATCTTCGTACGTAATTTCACTATTCCTGTATGCATCGTAAATGACTTTGTGCTGTATGGCCGAAGCCCCCAGCCCCTGCGTCAGTGCATACCAGGAAACTTCGGGCGAAAGTGTGCCGTCTATATCCAGAACCACCGCCTCAAATTTCGTCATGTGTCTAGAATAACAGAGTAAGCTTTCTAGGGTAAGTTAGGAGAGCTTCACTTATCTAACAGAAGCCACTCGCCCTTACCAATGACTTCGATAGCACCGTCGACGACTTTCACGGCAGACTGGTCGTCTAGGACATATATCGGGTATGGACAGCCCTTTGTACGAGCTTTGACCAGATCCAATGTCTCGGCAAGTTTAAACCGAGTGCTTTTATAATGCGCCTGTATAGCGAAGTTGACATAGTTAAGCCCAGGTAATACTTCCGGCACGTTATCACTGTTAAGCCCGGTGTCGGGCGTACAGATGTAGCTACCCGCGCTAACACCTACGTATACCCTGGACTCCAGTAGCCGCGGCAAAGTTT
The DNA here is from genome assembly GCA_039809105.1 of Saccharimonadales bacterium (SeqCode). Lineage (GTDB taxonomy): Bacteria > Patescibacteriota > Saccharimonadia > Saccharimonadales > UBA4665 > JBDHUJ01. The sequence goes on along the minus strand of JBDHUJ010000009.1, from coordinate 21,805 downwards.
CTTGTAAGCCTGAACTCGCAACGCATTGCATAAGGTGTGTGGTATTACCGCCGTTTACGTATATAACATGCGCTTCCTCGAGTATCGGCTGCCATTTTTCGCGTGGCATTTTTTCGATATCAACGGTTTTTACTTCTGATACACCTAGGCCGTTGATTGCCAGCTTCTGTTGTAAAGCATAAGCCTTTCCTGCCATATCTAGGTTTGACGCCGTCGGGATGAAAGCGATTTTAATCTCACGTAAAGGCAGTCCGACCATTTGCCCAAGTGCATCGACCAAAGACTGATTCGTCAAGCCACCTGATGTTAGTAATAACCTCATGGCTTCACTATAACAGGGTCTAGGCACATATACACAATCAGCCTAGTCGGCCACGTTAAAGGTAGCACTGGAAGGAACAGTATGTTATCATAATTGTGATAAGTATGAAAGGATTGCGCTATGCTCAGCATTAGACCCATTTCCGACCTGCGGAACCGTTTCGCGGAAGTAGAAAAAGAAATCAAAGACCAAAGCAAACCCATCATCTTCACCACCAACGGCAAGGCTTCTATGGTGACGATGAGCTTCGAAAAGTTCAGCCAGCTGGCGCACCTGGACTATGTGGAGCGGGCGCTCGACGAGGCCGATGCCTACGCAGAAAACCACGCAGAAAACCTGACGCACAAAGCCGTGTTCTCCAAGCTCCGACAGAAACTAGATGGCTAAGTTCGCACTACGATACTCGCCGCTTTTTTACCGCGATTTCGAAGAAATCATCACCTACCTGCTGGCCGAACTCCACAACGAACAAGCCGCGCGCAAACTTGTAGACGATGTCGAAGCTGCCATACAAGCCCGTCTGCGCGACCCGCTCAGCACCGCCCCCTACCGGTCACTCGCCAGCAGGCCGAACCCGTACCGCAGAATCCTAGTCGGCAATTACCTTATATTTTATGTCGTCATAAACGACGTGATGGTCGTCCGGCGCATGCTCTACGGCCGCCGCGACCTCGACAAGATTTTGTAGCACAGCTGTGTTATTTCACTTCGTAAGCCCAGCCGGGTTGGTAGGCGTGGGTTTTGCGCCAGTCTTCGGCGATGGCTTGCTGCCAGGTGCGGCCGCGAAGTAGGACGTCGAGTGCGAGTTGCGGGGCTTGGTGCGCGACGATGGCGATGTGCTTGCCATCATAGTTTTCCCACAGGAAATCTACGAAGCTATCCATGCGCGCTTCTACGTCGCGGTAGCTTTCGCCGTTCGGGAATGGCGTGTCTACGAAATCTCCCATGTTGTCTTTGAAGGCCGTCGCCGACGTGCCATTCATGTCGCCGTAATTGCACTCACGCAGCCGGTCATCCTGGACAATTTCGTACTTGCCACCAAAAGCTAATTCCGCAGAATCCACTGCCCGCTGCAAGTCCGAACAAAACACCACATCAAATTGTTTGTCGGCCACTTGCTCGCCTAGCTGGGCTGCCTGTTCTCTGCCCAGTTCCGAAAGCTCACCCGGCAACCACCCCGTCGCCAACTTCTGCTCATTGTCTGTCGTCGTCCCGTGCACAAAATAAGTAATCCGCACCGCCATTACTCTTCTCCTTCAATAAATGCCGCGCTAGGGCGAGTGCCTTGGAACCTGACCTCAAATAGTTTAGCAGCATGGTAGAGTTCGAGACTTCCCCTAGGATTGTATGAGTTTACAGGTATAAGCTCTTGGCCTTCTGGAGGCTCGGGCCCGACTTTCAGTACATCATCCACAGATGTAGACCCTTTGAAAGACCGCGGGTAGTACGTACCGCCAATCTCGATACTTAAAACTTGGGCGTTTACCTGGCTTACTTCCGTGCAAAGAGCATGGATGTCACTCATGGTGGGTCGGCTCTTCCAGGTTATGCCGAAGTCATTCGTGTTCAAAACAGCCTCGAGTGCGGCGATAGTCTTGTCACCTACGTTACAGACCCCCGAAGCTATCTCTTTGCCCACTACCAGCAAATCTCGGACCGTCGGCATGTTCTCTCGCCGGAATGAACGTGCTTTTTGTACCAACCCTATATCACCACTTGCCTTCATTAGGGTAAACACCTCCGTTTGCAGCCATCGCTCACGGGCCTCTTCTTCTTCAGAAATGCGAGGCTCAAAACTTCTCAGCGGCACATACAGCGGGTCGAGTGTCCTTTGTGCCAGCTCCAGCTGCACATCGCTGAGCAGTAAAACTCCCGGTGGCATAATACGCGCCCCATCCCTTAAAAGCTCAGCGTCGCTAAGCACGCGTTGGGTGGTCATGTAGCATTCGTAGGCGCTCAGCGGTTCACCTTCGTAAAAAGTCATACCCCATCATACCACTTCATCGGGGATTCTACAGCGAATGATTATATACCGAGATTAGACGGCGAACTGGAAGAGGCCGTACCAGACTACGAAGGCAAAGAGGAACAGCCCGCCAAGTACGGAGAGAAAGAAGCGGCGGGGCGAGAGGCGGCCTTCGCGCAGGATGACCAGCGCGACCAGGATGGTTATGGGATAGTACAGCAGCATGGCGGTCACAAGTCCCGGCGAATAGTGGTTGAAAAGCGGCGTCGTAAACAGGTGGAACAGCGCGTCCCAGAACAGGTTGGCGCTGGCGGCAACCACTAGTGAGGTCGTCTTCAGCGGCGTGGGGTTGCGATAGTTTATGGTGACCAGTGTGAGCAAAATTATCATGAACGCCAGATTGTTCAGGTCGAACAGCAGGTAGCTGAAGTGCCTGTGCACGTCATGCGTCACCCAGCCCGGAAAATTCCCCACGTACTCCTCGACGATATGTAGCGCATAGGCCGCCGGCATAAGCCAGATGACTTTCCTGAACGGGGGCAGTTTAATCTTAGCCATATGATTTAGTATATGCCCTTGTCGAAATTATAAAACAGCACCGTCGTGAGTGACGGTGCTGTTTGCCAGCGGGAACTTAGTAGTTAGTTCCAGCCGAAGGCCTGGCTCAAGATCCACAGCGTGAATGCAATGGATATGAAGAACAGGCCAAGACCAACCGGACTGCCCCAGCTGAACCAGCTGCCCCACGCGCGCCAGTGCTTCATACTGGTTTCGTGGTCCCAGTTGTATTCCTTCTGGTAGTCCTGGACACTTTTGCCTTGGTGTTGCATACGTGTTCCTCTAGTTATTTGATGAGAGTCTGTCGCGCCCGGGTTCGACGGTTCCCCTGTGCCGCGCAGGCCTACTCATTCATGCAGTGGCCCTATGTGTCCTGCCATTTGTTCGCCGAATGAGCAGCGCATGGTTGCAACGGACGACCACGTTACTACTATTTAACCACGAAACAGCCCTTGCGACAAACGGCCAAAACCTCAGTCACGTGTCATTCCGGGCTTGACCCGGAATCTAAAGCGTTACATATCATTTACCGTTGATTGTTTACCATTCACCATGCGTTATCCTTTTACCGTTAACCGGGCGGGCGTCTTTCCGCAGAGTAAACGGTTCACGGTGAATGTACGGTAAACAGTGAAAGGTGAATGATTAACAATCTCTGAGAGTTATAGATTCCGAATCAAGTTCGGAATGACGCGGGATAAGGTCTTATGGTTGGCTTAAATCGGACTTGGGGTTGACCTTCTGCATCAGGCGAGGGAATGGATAGACCGCCACGAGTACCGCCACGATTATGCCGACCATGTTGTAGGCTACACGCTGCAGGACGTTCGTGTGGCCGACTGTAATGTCGTTCGCCGAGTACAGCAGCAAAATCGTAGCCGTGTAGAAGAGCGGCATCATGCCGAGCTTGGTCTTTTTGAACAGCCCGTTCAGGACGGCGAATATGCCAGCAATCGTAACAAGTATCGATACGTTCGTAATAAAGGCGAGTGCAACAGCAGCCAGAAACGCCCCGACTATGGTGCCGATAAGTCGGGCGATGGCGCGCATCCTGGAAAGCTTTTTGTCGTAGCGTATAACGCTGCCGACAGCACTCGGCGCCCAGCCGAGCTTGGCGAACCCGGCGATGTACGATATCGCCAGTGCTATCGACGCGCCGATTGCCATGCGCAAACCCTGCTCTGCCAGCGCTTCGTTGGTCTGCGATGTGTCGACCTTGGGTGGTTCTATGGGCTTCCAGAACGGTAGCAGCGAAATAAGTAGCGACCAGCTCATAACGAACGCGAACACCAGGAAGTTGGCCGAAGCTTTTTCGGGCGAGCCGGTGTTGAGTCCGGCGGTGTATATCATCACCAACGTCAGCGCCAGCGGCCCGCCGATGGTCCAGCCGCTCAGGAAACTCAGGTTCAGACATACCATGAACGTAAAGAATACGGCGACCCAGGGGTTTGGTGCCACTGTGCCACCTATGAGGTAAAAGCCAAGCCCGAGCGCCAGCACCAGCGAACCCATTACCAGCCGGCCGGCCATCCTTTTAGGCAGAAACAGTGTACTGAAGAAAAAGCCGCCTTGGCCAAGTGTGACCAAAAAAGATGTCTTGCCCATGGCGGCATAGACGAACATAGGCAACATGCATACCAAAGCCCTGGCCGCTTCCGTCCACATCAGCGTCAATTTGCCGTCTACTTTTATCCTGTCGACTATGCTCATCGGTTTATCCGTCTGTTATAGAACCTATTGCAAAGATTATGCCTTGTTTCGCTCCAGATAGGAAGTGTGGTGTTGCTACCCCGCATCAACCCATCCGTCATTCCGGGCTTGTTCCGGAATCCATACGGCAAAACCGACACGTTTGTCTTTACAGAAGGTGAAGGTGGCCAGATTGACATGCTATAAATGCTTCAGTAGTATCTAATCAGAATAAGGCGCATGCGTTACTGTACTGTATCAACCGCGTCTTTTCTATAAAAGACACGCACGATACTGTACTGAATCAACCGTGTCTTTTTTGTTTACCGGTTGTCAGTTACTCAGCCGCTGGTTCCCAGAGTTCGATGCGGTTGCCTTCGGGGTCTTCGATGTGGGCAAAGCGGCCTACGCTGGTTTAGTCTTCGGCTTCTGTGCGGATATCAACGTAACCGCCGTCCACCGCGCCCTCATCGTTAAGCCATATCTTTTGTGGAACAGCTTTGTAAATGCGCCGTGGCTTTTCGCCCAAATATTCTTTGCCATCCGATGAGTTATATGGGTCATCGTCAAATACTAAAGCCACGTTCAGTACTTCTTGCTCGTCGGTTAGTTCAGTAACTAGTGCCTGCAGGTAAACTCCCTGTGCGGGCTTACCGTTCGCGGGAGTTGAATCGTAAATGGCTATAAATGCCCTGCCATTGCTCCGGATATTCTGTGAATGCTGGTTGTCAGCCCAAGAGGCCCAGTAGAGTGTATAATCATCGTCAAAATGGTAAGCAGCCACGGGCGTGTTCCACGGTTCGCCGCTTTCGTTCACGGTTGCGATAGTTGCGTATGCAATACCGTCGATAATTGCGCGAGCTTTAGCGTTCGGTGTACTCATGCACTAATCATACACCAAATTTACAAGCCCCAGAGGATAGTCCTTTTCGGAGAGAGATTTGTGGCCCGCGGAACACTTTTTACACGTTGATGGCCATTACGGCCAAGCCGGCCAGCATGAGCCCAACACCTATCCATTGTTTGCGGTTCACCTTTTCGTGAAAAAACAGCACGCCCAAAATCACCACCGGCAGCACAGACGCCGCTTTTATGGATGCAACGTACGCTTGGTTAGGCGCAAGTAATTTAGCCTGATACGTCGCCAGCATGTTTATGGTGTACGTGATGCCGACAATGGCCAGCGGCCAAAAGTGACCGTGTATGCTCGTCTTTACTTTGCCCCAATATGCCCTATTACTCTGCCGGCGGCTTTTGATAATGACAATCGACACCAAAATTACAAACGGTACCGTCAGCACCGAACTGTAAAAGTTGTAGCTGGTGGGGTTGCTCATACGTAGCATCAGTACTTCCATGCTCGAAAAAATACTGCATACCAGAATGGCAATCATAACTAAAACAAACGCTGTTTTGTGTGCAGCTACCGTCTCTTTTTCGTGTTGTTTGGCACGGGCAATAATCCATGCACCAACTACGATTAGACCCGCTCCGAGCACACCAAAGAGTGATGGTACCTGCCCCAGTATAAAATAAGCGCCCACCAGATTACTCACAACAAACAGCGTCATTAGCGGCGCGACATAGCTGATGTTAGCGATGGAAATAGCCCGATAGTAACAGTAGAGGTAGATAGCCTGCAGTATGATATACACTGCCAGCAGTTCCCAAAAATGCACCGGCAGTTCGCTCGGCCAATAGAACTTCGCAAAAAATAGCGACCCGACGATGAGCGGCAACGCCACAGCCTGCTGTAGCCATGCCATCGCCATGCTGTCTATGCCGGTTGCAGCCTTCTTTTCGGCGGCGCGGCGCGAAGACAGCATCAGCAACGCCAAAATGGATAGCGCGAACCACATAGTTACAGTCTAGCAGACTCTACTTTGCCTTAGCTTTCCTAGAGGTTACCCATTTCTGGGCGGGGCTCATGGCTTTGTCGGTGCGGTGTATGCAGCCGACCCAGCAGCACGGGCGACGCTCGCCTTTGTGCATTTTGTCGCGCATCACCACGATGTGCTTTGCCCGAGTCTCCGGTTTGGCACAGGTAATCGTCCAGCAAATCCACTCGTTCCGCGCCAGCGGCGTTATGCTCTGCCACATTTCTGTCATTTTCTTATCGCCAGCAATCGCCTTCCGCATATCCGCCGGCAGCTCACTGTGTATCGTCCCACCTGCAAGTGTCTTCATGACCATACCCCCATTTTACACCCTAGAGAGCATCATCCTGCAATACTGTTTTGGTGCTATGATGAGGTTTATGACAGCACAGGAGATTGTAAGCGCAGTAAAAACCTTAAACCTACCTCAGGGGTCTTACGTAGTATTCGGTAGCTGTCCGCTTGCAGCGGCGGGCATCCGCGAAGCAAACGACATCGATTTATTTGTCACGACAGAGGTTCTAGAGACCTTAAGACAGCAGGGTTGGCAACAGATTCATAAAGGTCCGGGTGATGAACCCTACACGAACGACATGTTCGAGGCTCATGACAACTGGAACTTCAGCCCATATAGCCCGACACTAAAGCAGCTACTATCTACGGCACTCGTGATTGACGGTGTACCATTCGCTTCGCTAGAAGAGGTTCGCAAATGGAAGCTGGCATCGGGTGGTGCGAAACACTTGGCCGATGTAGAATCTATAGATAAATACTTGGCAAAGGATAAGTAGATGGCTACTCAAGAGACAATTGACGAGGTAGTGACAGTCTGGAAGGCATACACCGACACAATTCAGGACTGGCAGGTGCTGACTAAGGGTGTGGTTCCAAAAGACACAGACTGCGGGCCTGTGTATGAGCTCCCCAGCCCAATCGACAGGCCGAATGAAAGTTTCGCCATCGCAGATATGCGTGATATCGCGATTACCGGACCGCATTATCATACCAACGGCGAGGTAGAAATCTACATAGTTTTAGAAGGGCTCGGCAAGGTGTTTGTGGGCGGCGAAGCAACCGAATTAAAGCCCGGCGATGTAAGCGTAACACCGGTAGATACTGTGCACTTCACAGTTCCTACTAAGGGCCTCGTCCTGGCCGTAATAAATACCCCGCCCTTCAGCCCTGCCAACGCAGTATCCGTTCGCGAAACCGACCCGCTGCACGGGTTCGACGCCAAGCAGTATGAATCGCTGAAACAGTCCTTATAGTGAGCTGACCGCGCCCCAAGAAAACAGCACCGCGGCATTTGGCGGTGCTGTTTTTGGTGCGCCGAGAGGCTTCGTACTTATTGCAGGTCGACTTTGATACCACCGGAAAGCGAGCTGTCGTGCAACTCGGCCGTAGTCGGCGTAGCTCCTTGAGGTAAGTCAAAAACGACAGTGCCGGAGGCAGTATTGCCAGGGTTGATGTTGTTCAAGAACGTACTGTTGCTCGGGTTGGCGTAAAGCGTAGCTGTGCTGTCATACGTGTATTTCTGGTTGCTTGCGTTATACAAATACTGATTACTGCCATCGAACATTTGCGCCTCGTCGCCGATATTCTTAACAGTAACGCCCATTTCGCAGTACTGGCCTTGCGCGCTTTTCGAAAGATAGCCGCTGTCATCACTCACCGACGGTACCGCACATTTGATGCTCGTAACGGTGAACTCGAACTTGCCGTCACGAGCTGGCTCGTTGAGCTTAGCCACAGTCGCCTCTGACTTGGAGCTACTGCTGGATGAGGTACTGCTCGAATTGGCCGTAGTGGTCGTGCCGTCCTTTTTATCGCCGCCCGCTGCTCCAGCAATGATGGCGATAATGATAATAACGCCGATACCTGTTAATATTTTGTGTCTTTTGAACCAGTTGCCGTCCTTTTTCTCCTTGGACATGTCTGGGCTCCCTTCGTGGATTTGGTTGATAGTATTTCGGCGGCAAACTAAAAAGCCTGCCGCCAGTGAGGCCCGAAGACCCCTACGACCGTTTCCGGCCGCAACCACGAAGAATAGCCCTGACGACAGGCTTTTATTCTTCGTGGATTTGATAACCATACCTTCTTCTTGCGAAATGGCTCTAGGTCACGAGTAGCAAAGCTACTTGAAAATAATTATACAGTCTCTCGTGCGAAATACCTGAACATAAGCTGCAAGTAACATGTACAATACGCATATGAAAACGCTTGTGCTTAAAATTCTTTCCTTCACAACCCTACTAATAGTCGCTGCCAGTTCTCAGGCATTTGCAAGCAGTGGCATCGGCGTGGCGACAGCCTATAACAAGGGTGGGTCGAAATACGATGTAGTCGTCAAAGCCGACCCGAACACACCTCTTGTAATGTACGTAAATGACAAGACGCCGCACAAAACGACTACAAACAAAAGCCACTGGGCTACGTTCCGCGGCGTTAAGCTTGCTAACGGCGACAAGCTATCGTTTACGAAAGTTGTCACTGCGACCCATAAAACATACCAGAAGCCGATAAATTACGTCCGCTACGCTAAGTTATCCGCGAACAAAATATCGTTTGTAGCGCCGACACCTAAGCCAAAAGTCTCAACTCCGCCCACTGCACCAGCCCCGACCCCAGCACCAGCCCCTCAACCGGCTTCACCAGCACCTACAACACCTACGGCCAATACTGGTACGAACAATACAAACCTGAGTAACAACAATAGCTACACCAACAGCGCCGGTGCTACCGTACATTCCCCTGCCGCAAGCACCGATGGCCAAGTCCCCGCTGGGGCGACCGCCCGCTGCGTAGATGGAACTTACAGCTTCAGCCAGAGTCGCCGCGGCACTTGCTCGCACCACGGCGGCGTCTCCACTTGACTGTAGCTTACTACGCAGCTCCTGACATCGAATCGGGGCTTTAGCCGGAACCAGCCATCTTCCCAACAGAGAACACCACTCGGGACAATACTGTCGGTAGCCCCTTCTCACAACTCAAGCGTTGTGAGTAAATTCCATAACCCTACCTCTCCAAATGCCCATATCAACAGCTCAGGGCGACCACTCTCCATTCGGTTATCCCAAAGTTTTTGAGCCGTTTCTTCAGGTATCGGTATCTTTTGCTTTGCGCATACGGACGCGTACGTCACTTCGTCCTTCGCTAAGATAGCTTGTAGTCTTTCGTCTGTCATTGGTGCCCTAAAGTAGAGCCGACGCTCGACATATTCTTCGTACCCGTCATTGGTTATCTCATCCAAGAGTTCATCATAGAAAGAGCTAAGCAAGTCGGGAGGGAAACAGGCCACAATGGCTTCAACGGCCCGCCTGTCTTTTCTCCTCCAGTTTTTAACTAGGCTCTGCTCTAACGCGCCACCATCTAAGCTTCGGCTATACTTGTATACACGCTTCCTATGGCTGAGGAGATTTGCGTCTAATAAGCCATTGAAAATATGGTTCTTAAGTTTAGGGTCGCATCCAACACTAGTAGCAATCACCTCCAGGAGAGAAGCTGCCCTCTGGCTACGCCTAAAATTCGAACCATTAACCTCTCTTAATAGCTGTTCTACCAGGGATGTGAAGCACATCTTAGTACCGTTATCTATCCTGGCACCCACTTTACTCTCGACAAACTTTCTCAGCTTAAGGTCCAGCTTGCCGTCAAGCATGGCAAATGCGAAGTCGCATAACTCTTCATCCCTTAAAGCAGATATCAAGGCACGAAACCGAGTAAGCTCTAGGCCATTAATGTCTGGGCGGTAATATCTCGCCAGTAAATCATCGTACACATGGATTATTATATCCGTCCTGCTGTATTATTTAAGTAAATATTCAGGAGGAAACCAAGGATGAAGTCGAGCCACAAATATCTACTGCTCGGAGGAGGAGTTCTGGCTCTCATAGTCGCAGTAGGAACTACAGTTCTAGTAATGAACAGCCAGACAAAGCAAAAGGCGGCAGACGAAAAACCGGCAGCCTCAAAAACAACCACGTCAGATTCTCAAACCTCTTCTAAATACAGCGGCGCGGTACTGTACAAAGTTGGCGACTCGGTACCTTTTCAGAGTCAGACACTAAAGGTTAACTCAGTTAATACAAGCAACTCTATAAGTGGAGCATTTGGTAGCCCCGTGTTTGCTGATAGTGGAACGAAGTTTGTGACAGTCAATATTACGGTGACGAATACTACCACCGACCCATTCACATACAGCCCGTATGTACTAATCGACCAGAAGGACCGCCTATACAATGCCTACTCAAAAACCATCGGCAACGTTGATAACTATCTAGAAACCGCTGAGCTTTCTCCGTCGGTTCCTAAAACTGGTAATGAAGTCTACCAGGTACCTCAAGACTCGACTACGCTACGTCTAGGCGGACAAGTGGGCGATACTGGCGTACTCCATTTTGTGGAGTTTGACGTACAATAACTGTAACTAGCCTCAAAAGTTAATCATAGACGGAGCGCGTGCGAACGATTACACGCCCATGGTGCCGGTGGTGGGCTTGGCGGCGCGGGTGTACCAGGCGACGATGACGCCGGTGGGGCCGACTTTGCTGCCCACGAGGGTAAAGGCGCGCGGCATAGCGCCGTCGGCAAAGACTTTCTTGCCCTGGCCCAAGATAACCGGGTGCGTCATAAGCCGAATTTCGTCCACCAGGTCATGCTCCAGCAGCAAATGCACGAGCTGGCTGCTGCCCCAGACCTGCAAGTCCGGGCCGTCCGATTCCCGCAGCCTCTTTATATCTTTCACGGTGGTTATGAACGTGGTGTTCTGCCAGTCCGTTTCGTGCATGGTCGTAGAGAGCACGTACTTCATGCCGTCGTTTATGCCCGGCCAGAAATCGGCATGCTTCGGCCAATAGTCGGCCCAGATTTCGAAGGTTTTGCGGCCCAGCAGGTATTCGACCGGTGCTTTCAGCTCTTTTTCCGTCACCTCGCCGATGACATCGTCGTCACCATACGGCGCCTGCCAGCCGCCGAACTCGAACTTCGCTTCCGGGTCTTCTTCTGGCCCGCCCGGCGCTTGCATCACCCCGTCCAACGTCATAAATTCCAGTACGATAATTTTTCTCATACCCTTCCCCCTTTCGCTCCGTGCTTTTTGCCGAGCATAGAGACATTAAGAACCGCAAAACTCACCACCGAACTTATGACAAAGATTTCAGAAAAATGCAGTAAGCTATTTTGCTTATTGTGCAGCAGATCGCTGGGGTGCATGACCGCCTTTTCGTACGAAACACAGCCCTCAGCGCCATCGATCGGGCTGCATTCGTAGGCAATTGTCGTGCCCACTCCCGCAAATAAGAAGCCGGCGGCAAGCGCGGCCGCTATCTTTACCGAAAGATTATTGAAGCGTTTCACACCCCTAACTATAGCAAACGGAAGTCATGAGCTATAAATGCGACAATCGAGGGTTCGCGCCATACCACCCGAACTTCAAAAGCCTCGTTGTCATCCCAGCGAAGGCGGGGATCCAGTAGGAAAGATACTGGCATAGCCAGAAAATATTGACTGGATTCCTCCCGCCCTTGGCGGGACGGGAATGACGGGATTTGAGAGTCGAGTTATGTCAGTTTGCCAAAGTCTTCTACCGACCGGACACCGTGGTCGAGTACTGCATCGTATACGTCGTTCGACAGGTACCGCTTGCCGTAAGTGCCGTTCCGTATGAGCTCATATTTTATGGCGAGCACTGCATCTTTGCCGTCTTGACCGAGAGCGAGCAGCCTTTCGGTGTAGTCGCCTTCTTGTTCGGAACCCCAATCCAGCTGCTGAAACCAGCAGTCGATACCCCAGTGGTCGCCTTCGAACGGAATCTCAATTCCAATCCAATACCCTTTTGGAAGAGGGCGTTTTGGAACGAAATTAATCGTATCGGCGGTAGAAAGCTTTCGTACAGCCGGATGCACCGCCAAGTCTGCCAGCAGGTTGGCGAAATCCTGTTTCGTAATAGTGTCCGCCACTAGCCCTATATCCAAATCAGGATACATCATAAGTTCATACTGGTAACTACCTTCTATAGGAGATGCCCGACCGTGTTTGGCAAATACGTCCATAATCCCAGTGCCTTCAAGCATCACATCCGCCTGTGCACGCAACCTTGCCTGCTCCTTGCGCAGCCATTCGACCGTCGGATCGGGATCAGTAAATACCGGCAGCTTCATCATAGACATATTCTCCGATTATTTGAATATAATACCACTCTAAGCGAGTAAAGGATTCTGTCTTGCCACAAACAGAGAACTACTTCTGCCGGGCTGGCTGCGATACATAGGATGAGCTACCGGCGTGCTTCGCTGTGAACCGGTCACGATTTTTCAACATGTACGACCCGAACACAATCAGCCAGATGGTCTGTGGGTAGGCTACCACACGCTCCATGCCACCAAGCCCCAGAAAGAAGCGATTGTGTGACAAAAACAGGTAAAGCGCCACTAGTGCCACGACACCCGAAGCAATGCTGTACCACTTGAACCAGCGCGGCATACACAGCGTAAAACCGAAGACGATCAGCGCAATATTGCCGAGCAGAAACGCCAGGTCCGCGCCGGTAATATGCGCCCAGAAGATGGTATCTTCGGGGAAGAAACCGACTAGCATCGCCCCAATGCCCGCCACTGCCATCAGGCTGAACCCGACCCGGCTGCTGCGCAGCTGCTGGTACAGAAGCACCGACCCCACGGCCATGCTGAGGCCGAGCAAGACTAGCGAGGTATTCATAAGCCCGTGCAGGGGCGAACATACGAAGCGGCCATCAAACGGCCCGCAACCTACCGCCCCCAAATCACTGATAGCATTGAGGTGCCAGCTGTACGGCTGCCAATTCCAAGCAGACGCGACCACAGCTTGCACTAGAAAGTACTGGAGACTCAACACATACGCAATCGGCCCCGCTAAAGGATAGCGACTTACAAAAGCTCGGATACGTTGCAGCAGGTGCATGTTTTAGAGTGTAGCACTATTAGTCAAAGTGTACCCTTATTGCTATGCTTGGCTATCTGCACTGGGGTCAAATTCTACGGTCCATTCTATGCCGAACTTGTCCCTGAACATCGCAAAATCCGTACCCCACGGGCTTTGGTCGAGCGGCATCTCGACAGCTCCGCCCGCTGAAAGACCAACGAATATTTTCTCGGCTTCTTCGCGGCTTTCTGCACTGACCGATATTTTAGACCTGTTTTCATTCTCGCTCACTGGGCCCAGGGCCGTAGGAACATCGTTGGCGATTAACATGTTTCCGCCGATAGGCAAAACAATGCGCATGATTTTATCCGCATCTTCTGCGGGGACGGTGAACCCGGGACCTTCTAGGTCTTTGAAGCGTACGACACTCACGAACTCGCCACCGAACACCGATTTGTAAAAATTGAAGGCCTCTTCGGCATTCCCGTTGAAGTTAATATAAGGATTAATGGTTACCACGTAGATTCCCCCTTCGTAAGAACTAGTCTTATCTCTATTTTACTACCAAACATAAAAATGGTGCGGGTGAGGGGACTCTACCTTACCGGCAAATTGCACTCTATCATTGAAGGCTAGGTACAGTTGTCCACGCGTCAAAGGACTTGCAAAAATAACCCCTGTTACGTATAATCTCAGAAGTTATGCGGGTGTAGCTCAGTTGTTTAGAGCGCGTCCTTGCCAAGGACGAGGCCAGGGGTTAGAGTCCCCTCACCCGCACCATAAAGGACTTTTCAGTTTCTGAAAGGTCTTTTTTGTTGCCTCCACCACTGAAAATAGGGCTTATATTTTGGGTGTACACTTTTCGGTTTTCGGTAACGTAGATTTTGCCTGTAAATAGCATTTGTGTACACCAGTTCCTTTGTGCCACTGATAGCTCAAAGTATTGCCTCCCTTTATCGTTCAAGAAGCCAAAGGCAAAGTCTAGGAACTCGGCTAGGTCGCTCTCGTGCTGTTCACCGAGCACCTCTATCTTTTCTTGATTATCAGCAATCTCTACTTTGTGCTTTTCTATAACATTTCGTATTTCCTCGGCAACAAAGGAGTTTTGTGGGTCAGCGAGAGCCACTACTTGGTTGGCGATAGACTGTTGCTTATCGGCGTTTATAGCGTCTAGCCTTGCTATCTCTCGCTTGGCTTCGTGATGCTTACTATTAAAAGTTGTGAGTAACTTTTTCTTGAGTTTTTTAAGCTCTGGTTCGGGTAGTATGATGCTGTCTAGTAGTTCGCTAAAACTATCGTGTATATCAGCACGCTCTATGTAGCGATTGCACGTTCTACATCTGTATTTTTCGTAGTAGCTGACCTTCTTACGAGGTTTGCCGTGGTTTTTAGACCCATTGCTTATTGGGGCACTAGAAAACCGTGGATTATGGCGTTCGGCAATATCGCAAGTAAGGCACGTTATTTTATTGGTCATTGGGTATCTCGTGTCTTTGTCGGGTCTATAGCCTTGTTGCTTTTTGGCATTTTTATCAAAGGCTCTCAATATCGCCTCGTGCTCAGTTTTGGTTATCAGTGGCTCGTGCAAGCCGTTTTCATTGCGTACGTTCAGCTTGCCTTTGAGTTCCACGGCTCCGTAATTGTAAACATCGCAAGCGTGTTTTCGGAACTTGTCCATTTTGTAGCGTGGGTGGCGTTTACCAAACTCGGTCGTTTTGAGCCATTTCAAGGCTTCAGACGGCGTCTTGTTGTGTGAGGCTATCATCTTTAAGGCTTGTTGATATGGCTTCGCTATCGTCCAATCAGGAACGTGTACGCCTCGCTCTAACCCCTTTTTGTAGCCTGTTTTTGGGTGAGAGGGCAAACGCCCCTCCTGTATAGACTTTTGACCACCAGCAATAGACTTGTGTATACGCTCCTCGTTGCTCCCCTCAGCCCTAAAGGCACTTGATGACCGTAGGAACTTGCCTAGAGCTGTGTCGCTGTTGAACGTATCGTCCTCGGACGCAAACCACACTTTTACGCCTAGAGACTTAAACCTTACCTCAAAATACGGACCCTCATCACCACTACGCATAAACCTGTCGTACTCGTCGACTATCAAGTATTTTATACGTTTATTCTTGGCACAAACTGCCAGCATTTCGTTTAAGTCTTTGCGTTTTAGGTTCGTGCCAGTCTTGCTACTGACGCTACCAGACCACCACCTGACAATCTCTAAATCTTTCTCTTTTGCACACCGCTCAACGGCTTCTTTTTGGCGGTTGAGACTGTTGTTTTCGATTTGCTCGGGCGTAGATACTCGGCATAGAGCTATCGCTAAAACACTCATAATGCCACCTCAATACCAGTGGTAGGCGTCTCTAGGACAAGCTTGCGGACTAGCATAGAGACGCCAGCTACTGACATCAAAAAATCATTGTTTAGTACTCTCGCTCTCATTGTCCGCATTTTGTCCCTTACTCTCTTTCATTTTATCACTGGCTTTCTGTTTATGGTCTTGGTAGGCGTCATAGAGAAAGCTAGCCAGCTCATCGAGTAGCTCGTCTTTACTTGCGATTGTGTTGGGGCTAGTTTCTTTCGACGCCATACCATAACGCTAGGTTATGGTGGGTTTCCTGTCGCAGAAACGGAGCAGTTTATTTACGTTTATTGGTATCCCGTAGCTTGTAGTGTGTGTCTCGGCACTTGTCGATATACGTTCGTACTTCTTTATCGCTGACCCCAAACTTCTTGGCTCGCTCTCTTGTAATAACGGTATGCACCTGCAACCGAGTGCCCTTACTACCTGTCGTAAACATAGCGTTCCGTAGTTTTATCGGCATAGCGATATTGTTGACGATTACGTCAGCTTTGGCAGGGCTATGAACGGTGATTGTTTTTATTTCGCCCTCTTGCCTGAACAGCTCACCAAATACTCTGTCAGCGTGGCTCTCAAACTGGAACGTTTGCACGACAAAGGTGTTGAGTTTTAGATAGCGTAGGTCGCTGTCATAATCCAGCTTGTAGACAATGTCATCAAGACGTGGCTGTTCGACAGGCTTATAGTCTGGGTTGTCCCACCTTGGGTCTGGCTCTATCATTTCCAAGCCGTCCTCGTTGAACCAGTGTTTGTGGGTGTCTGTCATATAAAACAGTATATAATAGGCTTATTATGGAGAACTCAAAAAGCACTGTAGATTTTATCCGCTTCAAAGCATCTGATGATGTTGAGTTGCAGGGTTGGCTCAATAATGAGGCAAGTGATATTGCCGTTGTGCACATTCACGGTATGTCGGGTAACGGCTACGAAAACTACTTTCTAGATAGTCTACGAGCAATGTACGCTGAGCACGACGTATCACTATTCACTATAGACAGTCGTGGTCGGGGCATTATCAGTGATTTTCGACAAGGCGATGGCTGGAAACACGCTGGTAGTTGTTTTGAAATTTTTGAGGAAAGTGTCTCTGATATCCGTGGAGCAATCGACTACCTAAAGTCACTCGGTAAAACACGGTTTATATTACAAGGTCACTCTTTAGGATGCACTAAAGTTGTTAACTTTGTACTCAACGAAGATGTTGATGGCATAGAGAAGGTCATCTTGTTAGCACCAACTGATATGACAGGCTGGGCAAACACAGAGCCGATGCACGCCGAGTATCTGGCAAAAGCAAAACAACTATTATCAGAAGGTAAAGGAGAAGAGCTTGTAGATGCTCAGTGCTGGCTAGATAAGACACCAATTTCAGCACAAACCTATCCAACTATCTGTGAAGCTGGTAGCTCTTCCGACATTTACGGTGAACGTGATGGCGGCTCACTTCTTGGTCGGGTTGAGCTACCAATGCTTATACCGTATGGGACTGATGATATCGGCATTACGCAGATTGACGGCACTATGGACAAGTGGCTCGAGCGTGTCAATGCTATCAAAAATGCCAATACTAAGATAGCCGTGGTAGACGGTGCTTCACACGGATTTAAGGGATTTGAGAACACTCTAGTAGGAGCTGTAGAAGCTTTTATCAAATAAAATGACCGAAATATTACCTCAGTTTGAGCGAGTTGAGTTAGTTTCACCCGATAACGATGTTCTAAACAGGGTCGCTGTCGAGGTTACTACTCGGGAAATAAGTAGCACAGAAACCCAAAAGCTCATCAAGCAAATGCTGAAGATAGCCCAAGGTGAGCAAGGCGACGTCAATAAACGTACTATGGTCGGTCTAGCATCTCCACAAGTTGGAGTTAGTAAGAGAATAATTATCGTCGATGTCGCTACTACTGGTATGGGTGAAACGCCAGAACTTAGAGCTTATATAAACCCAAAGATTATTAGAAAGTCAGAACAAGTCGAACAAGGACGTGAAGGCTGTTACTCAACTGGCAATGTTTGCGGTAACGTAGACCGTTCCAGTGAAGTAACCGTTGAAGCATACGACCAAGACGGCAACCTAGTTTCTGAGACTTGGACGGGTTTTACTGCTCGCATATTTCAGCACGAAATTGACCATTTAGACGGCGTACGTTTCCCAGATAGAATAACTGACGACGCAAAGCTTCACTGGGTTGAGACGGATAGGTTTGGTGACTACCGAACACAGTGGGCTAACTGGGATATTCTTTGTCCTCGTAGTAAGTGGAACGATATTAAATCTGGGATAAAACCCTAACCCCCCTACTATCACTAAAATCGCATAAACTTGTTATAATAAGTCTTGTCTAAATCAGTTAAAGGGATATTTTTATATCCAGTTCTTTGTCGAACGATGGAACCTGTAAATGGGCATCCGTTCAACAAACTATTAGGTTTCATCCTTTTAGCTGGTTTAGACACCTAGAGCGGGTGTCCTTTTATTTTTGGAACACCTGAAAATAACTAAACGAAAGGTGTTCTTTAGATGAAAGACCGCAAAACGTATAAAATACTAACCCTCTGTAATCTGCTATGCCCGATTGGTATCAACAGGTTTTATCTTGGCACTGGTAGCCTTGGGCGAGTTATAACAATCGACTACCTTTATATGGGTGCGATAGCCGACCTTTTCTATATGGACAAGACGTTTGATGAGGCTATGGCAAAACGTGGCTTTATGAACACGAACACACGCAACGAACAAGGCAAATAAAGCCAACAAAAACTAGTTTTTCCTAACAAACCAAAACAGTCTACCTCTGTTTAGCTCGTTTTCGTTTGTTGGGCGAAATCTTTACGTCCACCCCTGTTCGTAATTGTTGGGTGAAATGGCAAAACAAACCATTTTTTGATACTGACGTATTTTTAGCTGACAAGTGCGTTTACAAGCTTTTCTAAAGTGTGGTGTCTTATGGGTAGGGGGGCTACTCGGCGAGACTTAAATGGGTGTCTTTTTTGCGAGCCGATAAGTAAAGGGCGACTGAGCCAAATATCAGCATTGCCCAAGCAACAAAGAAGTATTCTATTTTACCGTTTGTGCTCAAGTAACCAATAATCGGTGCAAGTATGACATATGGTAGTGTCTTGAAAAATGATGCAACCGACAGGACGGTAGCTCGTTGAGCCTCGGGTGCTCTGTTGTTTAGCACCTCGCTCAAGAAAGGCTGTAGTACGTGTTCACCAGCATATAGGGCAAGTATTACGACATAGCCCCACCAGCCGATATTAGCCAGTGAGAGCAACAAGCTTGAGCCAGCAATCAAACCGATAATAGTTAGCACCTTTTTCTCGCTCAAGTTATCGGCGTTCTTGTGCATATAGCCCAAGAGACCGACCGTAATCAGACTGCTCGTAGCTATGGCAACTGAGCCCCAGAACGGGTCAAAGTGAAAACGGTCTAGCAGTATTAGGCGTAGCAACCCGTAGCCTGTCGTATAAAACAGCCCTTGAACGGTAATAATAAACGGCACATATAGCCATAGTTTCGGCAATCGGAATTGAGCAAAGCCTGTCTTTATATCAAGTAAGTAGTCTTTGAGCTCTGGCACAAACTTCTGACGGGCTTTTTTGGGTCGGTCGTCTTTTACTGACCATATCAGAATGGCAGACGCAATAAACGCTAGACCATTGAGTATCCAAGGTAGTCGTGGCTCGATAGTATGTAGCCAGCCACCAGCAATGGTCGCAACGAACGTGCCAATCAGGGCAACTTGTGAACCTCGGGTTACGAGCTTACGCCAGTCTGTAGACTTTTTATCAAACTTGAGCCTCTCAAAGAATAAAGCCTCGTCAGCACCAGACACGAGCGATACGCCAATCATCATAATTGCTTGTCCAACAAAGAACGGCATAAAGCTACTACCAAAAGCTTGTATCAGTAAGCCACCGCCAGCAAGTATCTGACCTGTTCTAACAACCTTATCTCGCCCAAACTTATCAGCAAGAGCACCAGACGGTACTTCCGCTAATAAACCTATGGCAAAAGCTAGTCCGTCGAGGACGCCGACTTGTTGGTCTGTAATGAAAATACGGTAGAAGTACAACCAGACTGCACCTACAAACCACATACTTGTGAGTGTTCTGTAGGCTATGTAACGCTTAGAGAGCCATTTTTGTTCTTTTGTCATAACTTTCTTGATTATACAACCAATCTCTACGGTGTGTAAGTCTAGTGAGGCACTAACATACTCTTGTAGTTAGCGTACGGAACAGCAAGAATATCACACCACCGTTGCACTTCCAGCCTCTGTACAGCAAAGCTATCGGGGCTAAATGGGTGTACAACTTTCTGCTCCTTGAGCACCAAAGAAAGAGTCCAGCTTCCGGCTGGGCTTTTTCTTTGGTTCTGGACCTAGAGGTTCTATCGCCTGCCAAGGAGTTCCTTTCACCGACATATACAAGGACATATACAAGGACATTGGGCGCGTAGCATGGTATACTACAGACGTGAAAGACTATGCGCCAATCTGCAATATAACACCTAGGATTACAAACCTGGCGTACCGAATCGCGCAGGATTTGGAGCGTATAAACATCATTCGTGAGCAGGTGCTGACACCGCAACTTCGGCGCGAAAACCGTATAAAGACTATCCGCTCTTCGCTATATATCGAAGCAAACAGCCTGAGCCTGGACCAAGTTGCCGACGTTATCGATGGTAAAACCGTAGTCGGACCCAAGCAAGACATACAAGAAGTAAAAAACGCAGTTGAAGCGTACCAAAAACTGCTGGATTGCAACCCATATAGTGTCCAAGACCTCTTGGCTGAGCACGAACTGATAACAAAGGATACCGTCGAAGAACATGGCAGGTTCCGTAGCCAAGGTGTCGGTGTGTTTGCAGGCGGAATCCCTATCCACGTCGCGCCGCCAGCAGACCAGGTACCGGTGCTCGTCGGACAGTTGTTGGAATGGGCGAAAATCGCCGACTTGCCGCAAGTTATCAAATCATGTATATTCCACTACGAATTCGAATTCATCCATCCCTTTTCAGACGGCAACGGCCGCATGGGCCGCATGTGGCAGACGCTCTTGCTCTACCAAGAAAACCCCGTATTCGGTTGGCTGCCGGTCGAGACCATCGTAGCCCAGCGGCAGGCAGAGTACTATGAGGCGATACAGCAGTCCACCAAGCATAACGACAGTGCGATATTCGCGGAATTTATGCTGGAAGCACTGGCCGAAGCCGTGCAGGAATTCAAGGACAACCAAGGAGTGGTCGGTTCGCCTTTGAGCGCTCCGTTGAGTGCCACAGAACAGGCTACTTTGGAAGCTATCAGAAAAAATCCGTATGCTACTTACCAAGAGATTGCCGGCAAAATTCAAAAGACACCCAAGACGGTTCAGCGTACGCTGGCAAGCCTGAAAGAACGCGGGCTTATCTCTCGGTCTGGTTCGGACAAGACAGGACACTGGACATTCCATTACGAACAGAGCCTCGAACCGTAGGAGCCATATAGCAACGACGTACTCTTTGTACAAAGTCATCATACACGAAGCCAGACTTAAGTGAATAGTACAGAGGAATAACCTATGCAGACAGACGACAAGACCAGCCTCTACCGTTCTCTGTTCCGGGGTCGTGAAGACATTTTCGCAAGGCGCTGGGAAAAGGGCGAGAAATCCGGCTATTCGCCCGCTTACGCTTTTGACTGGAATGAGTTCAATGTCCATCGGGCTCGTGGTGGTACGCTAAAAGACTTCGAGAATAAAACACCGCTTGAGTTGACTGACGCCGTTATAATGGAGCATTTAGCGGGTCGTGCAGCTCTTGGTGTCTATCCGATACTACCAGACAATACGTCATACTTTCTGGCGGCGGATTTCGACCACGGCGACTGGTTGGCGGATTGCAAAAAATATCAACAGGAGATGGCAGCGCTGGGCCTGGCATCATATATCGAACGGTCACGTTCGGGCAACGGCGGACACGTGTGGGTGTTCTTTGACGATGCTTACCCCTGCTATAAAAGCAGGGGTGTCACCCTCCCCTTAAACTGAACACACTGTCTCAACCAAAGACGGTATAATGCATCTAAACAAGGGAGGCTTCATGGCCAGAGGTACACCAACGCCCCAGCACACCAAAGCTGAGGTCA
>JBDHUJ010000008.1:0-46680 GCA_039809105.1 Saccharimonadales bacterium (SeqCode) | reverse complement strand
TGAAGTGTTGGGCGAGCGGTTGGTGAGGCATATGTGTTCCTTGTTTGTGTTACAGCTCCTAGCATAGCGGAAAAAGAAAAGGGCTTCCTGGCGGAAGCCCTTTTCATATGCGATTGCCCTGCCTCAGTATACGCCCATCCGTGAAAAGTTCGTCGGAATCGTGAAAGGTTGCCTGAAATCACGAACAAGCAAGCTAAGCTTACGCGGCGACCAGTTCGCGCGCATGCTCGATGATTGTGGCATGGTTGCGTCTGTCCAGCGTCGGCACGCCCAGTGCACCAGGCCGGAGCGGGCCGTCTTCGAGCACGACGCGTCGCAAGGGTGGGGTGTTTTCGGGATTGCTAGCAGTGTTCTGCCTACATGCCTTGGCAATGACAGAGAGCATTTCGCCCTCGGACGTCCGGCTGGCTGCCGCGGAAGATTGCACGAATGCCCGTCTGGCTTGCCTGGTTGAGTCCGACAGGGGAGAACGCAGGCCCGCGATGTCCAGACGCTGCAGCGAAAGATGTACTGCATGTATAAGTCCGTTGGCTGCCAGCCGCTCCGCGAGGCCGGCCGGGTCACGGAACTGTTCGCCGCCATCTTCGACCTGACAGTGGAAGACATCCCAGGTGATGCCTGTGAAACCCCGGGCTTCCATGGCTTCGCGGATGCCGGGAATGCTTGTATCTTCGCTGAGTCCCATCTGTTCCCATTCGGCGGCTTTCGGCTGAAACGTTTTGTCGGCAAACGGCGCGTCGGTGCCGCGATACGTTACTTGCCCGTTTTCGAAGCCCGGGTACAAGACAACAGGCAACTTTCCGACCACCTGCTGGATGCGGTTCAGCTGCGTGAGCGATGTCCGCCAGTCTGGAACCATACGGGCCGCTAGCCCGTCGTCTCCAGTTTCGTTACGGAAAGACGAATGGCCGGCACGCACCAGGTTTTCAAAGGCATCGTCTTCGTCACTCCAGTCGTGATTGTCAAATAGAAGGGAATCTATAGGTCCGCGGGCTATAAGTGGGGTCATAAGTTGTTCGCGTAACAAATCGGCGCGGCCCAACAGGCGGCCCATAAAGCGGCCGACCCGCATCGGCGTCAGTTCCAGGCCGTCGGCGCCTATGGCGTTGACGTACCTTTCGTGCGCGCCAATCGAACCGGCAGCGGTCAGCGGCAGTGGCAGTGACAAATTGGAGATAAGATAGTGCGGGCCCTCTTGCAACTCAGACATTGCAGCATTGTACCACATTCTGAACATACTGGGAAAAACAGTATGTTGTATGAACCCATCCTAAACCCCATTCCGGCTGAAACCCGCAGCCTTGCAGCACAGCACGTCCAGAGCATTCGTCACCGTAACCACCGCCCGCGCCTCCTCCCGCTCCAGACACGCCGCACTACAATCTGCAGTTTTCGGCTCGAAAGCGGGTTTTGGGATGGGTTCATGTATTGCTACGGCGATAGAAGTGCGCAAAAGATAGACAAGCCGGTACAGGTGGCATATAGTGTGGGCAGAATTTGAGTGTTGACCCTGTCCTGTATGTGGTCGCCTGGGGCAGTGCGAGCGAGTGGCGAAACCGGCAGATTCTGGTAGAACCTACGTGAAACGGCGTATTGCGGCCGAAAAGAGTCCGCTTCTCGCTCCACCGTACTTCTAATACGGCTTCGTAGAGCCTATCCTGAACTTGATTCAGGGATGCTCCCTTTTCGACCACACTACACCATCCCACGTAGCTTCTACCCATATAAATAAGTATGGCTTTGTGTATTTCTGTCGGAGGGATAGCATGAACGAAGAATATGTCGGTGTCATACTGACTGCTACAGGATTGGCGCTGGTGGTGGCGGGGCTGGCGATACTATCGAATTCTGGCGACCGGACCGCTACGTTGGTGTTCTGCGCTGCTACAATCGGTCTGGGCGCGCTTGTGTGCGGTTGTTTATTCTTGTATCGGACCGTCGGCCGCCGCACGCGCAAATGATTTGCGTGAAAAGTCCGCCGGAACCGTGAAAGGTTCCGTGCAAGCCTATCCTAGCTGTTGCTTGTAGCGGGCCTGGGCTGCTTGGGCGAGGGCGACGCATTCGGCGGGGGTGTAACCCAAGTCGTCACACCAGCGGATGGTCGAAAATATGATGTTGCCAAGTTCTTTTTTAACTTCGTTTTCATCAATCGTCTTGCCTTCTGCTTGGTCACGCGCCAGGCGGTGCAGGTCGCCGGTAGTAACGCCCAGTCGCAGCAAGATTTCCGGCAGCGTCAACTTATCGTCGCCCCAGATTTTCCGCCCGGCTTGCAATAAATCGTCTACATTCATCATGGTTTCCTTTTCTTTATTAAGTCTTCGGCTTTGAGGCCGGTGAGTTTTTCTATGCGGCCAAGCAGATAAACGAGTATGCCCAAAATGCCGGCAAGCAAGGGAAGGGTGGTCGCGGGGAGGCTCAGCAGTCGCAACCGCACGTATTCGGCGTTGAAGGCGGCGGTGTCGGTGGGCGCAGTGATGACGACCAGTGTCAGTACGTACGCCGATATGCCGATAAGCGTCAGGAGCGCAACCAGCAGGTAGCCCGTAGCGCTGATGTGTTTCTGCAGCGCTGGCCAGGTGTGTTTCTGCTCGGCTTTCGTGCGTACCAGTTCCATGTCGAGCAACTGGGCAAGGCCCCACTCGAGCACGGGACGCCGTATGAGCATAGAAACGAGCAGCACGAGCGCGACCGCGATGTACGGCACGCTGCGCCGCACGGCCAACCAGTTTTCGCTGAGGCCCAGCAGCGTTATGCCGCCGGTAACCAAAATTCCCGCGATAGCGATTATGGACAGCATGCTTGCCTTGCGCTTTCGGCTCAGGTTATATAACTCGAACGCCACCGGAAATGCCAGCGCTAAGAGCATGGCCTTGGCCGGGCCGAGCCGCGCTGGGTTGCTCAGCCCCAATAGCACCACCGTTGGCAGCACGAAATTCACCACCAGCTGTACGCCGGATGATTGCGTCGTTTTTGGGCGCTTCGATACGGCTGTCAAGCCATTGTCTCCGGTTTTGTCGCGGGTATGCTGCTGGCAGTAAAGTCTTTGATGTTGCGAGTTACGATAATGGACGCTTTGCAAGCTACGGCCGCCTGTTCGACGACAGCGTCTTCGTAGTCGGTAATCCGGCTTTGCAACGCGTCTTTCAGGATGTCATCTGTGGTGGCGACGATGGAAAACTGTAGCAGCCAGTCGAGGTGCCGGCGGATTTCCGCCTGCGGGACTTTAGCGTTTTCGAGCAGGTA
The DNA here is from genome assembly GCA_039809105.1 of Saccharimonadales bacterium (SeqCode). Taxonomy (GTDB): domain Bacteria; phylum Patescibacteriota; class Saccharimonadia; order Saccharimonadales; family UBA4665; genus JBDHUJ01. The sequence goes on along the minus strand of JBDHUJ010000008.1, from coordinate 43,437 downwards.
TGCGAAGGTAGTGACGACGTGCGCACTTATGAATACCCGGTGGCCGGTGGTTTCCTGTAGTTCCAGCACGGCTTGTGACGCCCGGTAGCCTCGCCGCTCAAGGAGGACATCCAGGATGACGTTCAGGTCAACGAGAATGTTTTTGGGCATAGGCGGCGCGGATGGCTTGTTTTGAATCGTCGATATCGTAGCTCTTCAGCGACCCGGCCATGTCGGCTATGCGGGGCTTGCCGGTCTTATGCAGCTGCGCCTTGCGATGCAGTAGGTATTCCGAAAACATACCCGATACGGACTGCTTGCGCACCTTGGCCTGCGTGCGGGCGAATTGCACCAGGTCTTTGTCGACGCTCAGGGTCAGTTTGGTCTTCATACGTACATTTTACCAAATCGTACGTATACGGACAACCTGGCCTACCCTCCATGCACTTTGGACTTGTAGCAGTGTCGCGGTATACTAAGCACAAGCGTTGGCAATATGAAAAAGTGGATACAGACGTTCGGCGTTGTAATGGCAACCGTGACACTCGTGGCGGTGGGTGGTAGCGCTGCCGCAGCTGGTGACCTGGTGGGCTATTGGAATTTCGACGAAGCCACCGGTACGACCGCGGCAGATGCTTCGGGCAATGCCAACCACGGCACATTCGTGGGTAGCGGCGCGACCCACTCTACGGTGTTGCCACCGACCAGCTGTTTCGTGAACACGCACAGCGTGCAGTTCGACGGCTCGGGCAGCCATGTCGAAATCGCCGATAACGCCACCATGGACCCGCCGAGCGCCATCAGCATCAGCTTCTGGATGAACCCCGACACCGTGACGAACGGCTACCAGCACGTCGTGTTCAAACAAGGTCCGGTCGTAACGAGTTATGGCGTGTGGCTGGCGAATGACCACATATACATGGAAGACAACGACAACTCCATCCGCTCACTCACCAGCAACGCTACGGTGACTGCCGGTGCTTGGCACTACATAACCGTGACGTACGATGGCGCCACGCAGAAACTGTACATCGACGGTGCTTTGGACAATTCACAGTCACTGCCAGGCATAACGCTTTCGTACATGAACTCGCCGGTCAAAATCGGTGCCGGCGACTACAACAATCCGTTCGCAGGCTATATCGATGACTTACGCATATACAACCGCGCCCTCACTGACCCCGAAATCGCCGACCTGGCCAGTGGCGGCTGCGGCCCTGGCGTCACCAGCAATATCGTCTCCCCCGCCTCCGCTAGTTCTTCTGGCAGCACGACACCCATTCCCGCAGCTGGCGCAACGACGCTTGTCGACTCCGGCGCGAACGTCGCTCTGACAACTGCCGTGGCAGGTCTTATCATAGTGACTGCATTTTCGGTATCAAAATATCGACGGCGTTCTCAAAACTAAAACCTAAATTTGCTACTATGATGCCTCTAGCTCAATAATCTTTGAGGCGACCTCGGCGAGGTCGGAGCCTGTTATGTCTGGCTTCTCTGCCAGTGGGTCGAGCACCATTCCGGGGCGTGCAATGAACGCAGCACTACAACCTGCACGCAGGGCGCCCGCAATATCCCAAGCATGCGCTGCGATTAGCCGAATATCATTGACTTTCACCCCAAATTCCTTAGCTGCCATTTCGTATGGCTCCTTCGAAGGCTTCAGACGTTGGACACTATCAGCTGAAAGTATTCTGTCAAAGTACTGCGCTAAGTCAGCGTTTGTCAGTTGTTTTTCGGCAACTGCTTGTGTTGAATTAGTCAATGCAGCAAGGGTGAAGCCAGATTCTTTGAGCCGTGTGAGTTCCTGCTTGACTTCGGGGTGTGGCGGTAATGTAATGATTGCCTGCATAATAGCGGTTTTATCTTCTTCGGAAACTTCGGTGCCTAAGCGCTCGGCGACCATGTCAAAGGCCGCGCTACCGATAACACCGAATTGTGAATATGAATTAGTCGCAATTGTTACTAATGCTGATTGAATAAATTGGCCGAACCATTGCTGGCGCACTGATGCAGTGCCGAATACTCTTTCGAAATGAGGGTCTAGTGCCTTAAGGTCCAGTAAAGTCTCGTTAACATCAAAAACGCATATATGCTTCATGGGGTAAGTATAGCAAAGAAAAACTCCTCTTATTAAAAGGAGTTTAGGCCTGAATGATTTGGTACGCCCTGCAGGATTCGAACCTACGACCTTCTGTTCCGAAGACAGACGCTCTAATCCGCTGAGCTAAGGGCGCTAATACTATAACTGTAATGTGCTGCGCGTAATCTTAAGCCTGCGGATTAAAGCGACGCTCGATTGTCTATAACCGGCTTCGCCTAGGCGCTGAGCTAAGGGCGCACAAAATAACAGGGGTGATTATAACACAGACCCGTTTAGAGCGCCAGTTGGCGGTATGTTTCAAGGACGGTTCTTGAAACAAGCTGAAGGGCGGGGTGAAGCGGTTTGACGGTGGGGTGGTGCGGGCTGTACCATATAAGCAAGCAGAATAGTACATAAAAACACTAGAAAGGAGCGGTAATGTTTTTCGGGGCGGAAGCGGGTATCGGCAATGTACAGCGGGCACTCGACCAGGTGTCTGAGTCGGTGTTCGGGTGGCGCTCGTTGGCTATACTTGTGCTCTGTGTCGTCATAGGTTCGGCCTTAGGTAAACTGCTGGCCATAGTACTCCGCAGAATCAGCCGCGATGTCGCCAAGCGGGCGGATGCCTCGACCGACCTGGCGACCGTGAACCGGCTGCGCCGTGTCGAGACATGGACCATAATATCGATTGCGGCGGTCCGGGTTATTTTCATAGTCTTTGCGGTGTACTTCTGGTGGGTGCTGACACACCCGGCGGGCAGTCAGCCGACGGCACTTATCGGTGCCAGTGCTATATTGGTCATAATCCTGGGTGGTGTGTTCAGCCCGCTACTGCGTGACTTCGCATTCGGGAGTGGCATGATGGCTGAGCATTGGTTTGGTGTGGGCGACCTGGTAACTGTAGAACCATTCCCTAATATGCAGGGTGTAGTAGAGCGCATAACCCTGCGTTCTACCCGCATCCGCGGGTTGAACGGCGAAATAATATGGGTAGCGAACCAGAACATACAAGCAGTCCGGGTCGCACAAAAAGGTGTGTGGACTATGGCGATAGAGCTCTTCGTAGCCGACCCCGACAAAGCCGAACTGCTTATAGACAAAACGAATGCATTGCTGCCGACCGGCCCGTCGCTAGTGGCGACCAAACTGCACATTATGACGGCCGACGAACACGACGACAAAGTTTGGCACTTGACCGCCATAGGTGAAACCGCGCCAGGCCGCGAGTGGCTTCTGGAAAAAACTGCCATAGAACTGCTGAAAAGCCTGGACGAAAAAGCGAAAGAGCAGGTGCTGCTAGCGGACCCGGTCGCCCGCTTTGCAGACAACGACACGGAACGCCAGTTCGCTCGTGCCGTCACGAACGCCAAAAAGAAGCGCCGCCACCGCAGACCGCTGAGCGAAACGGTCATAAAAGCTCGTCACAAATCATCATAATCCAGGTCGGATGCGCTATACTGGCCGCATATGACGAAACAAGGTCGGAAACGCTGGTCGCGAAAACGTAAGGTCGTAACCTGGCTGGTGGTCGGCCTGTTGGTGGCAGTCGGTATCATGGCGTTATGGGTCAATTGGAACCTGAACAAAGTCTTCCATTGCGGCGCGCAGTGCGACGAGCAGGCCATCATAACTACCGCCGAGCTGAAGGGCGAGCGTGACGGTCGGGTGAACGTGCTGTTGGCGGGCGATTCCACCGACGACCCGGACCATGGCGGCGCCGACCTGACGGATTCTATAATGCTGGTCAGTATCGACACGCGTGGACAGAACAGTTTCATGCTGAGCATTCCGCGTGACCTATGGGTCAACATACCCTCCTGGGGGCACCAGAAAATCAATGCCGCCAACGATGTCAGCGGCTTCGATGTCGTGGGCTACCCGCAGGGCGGCATGGGCCAGCTGGAGCAGATTGTCGAAACCGACCTCGGCGTACCCGTCGATTACTATGCGCTTATAAATTACACCGCGTTCCGCGATGCCGTGAACGCGGTCGGTGGCATAACCATCGACATCCAAAGCCCTGACCCGCGTGGCATATACGACGCCTTTACCGGGCTCGACCTGCCGAACGGCCAAGTGACGTTGAACGGCCAGCAGGCGCTGGACCTGGCGCGTGCCCGCGGCGATGACGGCGCTGGCGATGTTTCGTACGGCTTGCCGAATAGTGATTTCGACCGCACTGAACACCAGCGCCAAATGCTCGTTGCATTACTGCAGAAAGCTACGACCGCCGGCGTGCTGACGAACCCGGAACGCATCAACGCGCTGTTCAGCGCTGCGGGCAACAATGTACAGACGGATATCACGCTGCCGGATGTAAAACGGCTCGCCCAGCTGGCGCAGCAGATAAATCCGTCCAAACTACAGTCGCTGACATACCCGTACGGTGGCGAAAACGGCATCATTATCGGCTACACCGACCCGGTTTCCGGCGAGGACGCGCTCATACCGAAACTTGGCGTCGACAACTTCTCGCAGCTACAGGCATACTATCGGCGCTATGCCAACGCGCCCGAATCATCCAGTGCTGCGAATTAGCCGGTAAGGAGCGTTTCTAGTTTTACCAGGTCGGGTATGGCCAGTTTGCCGTCGTGGTAGTGCAATACGCCCTGGACGGCCAGTCGTTTTAGCTGGCGGCTGACGGTTTCGCGAGTCAAACCGGTGCGTTCGGCCAGTTCGGTGGTTTTTATGCGAAAGCTTGTGCTATGCTCCTCGCCCGAAACGCCGAAGCGCGCAGCGTAAATCAGCAGCTCTACGACTAGGCGGGATTGGGCGGTGCCGGCCATGAGTTCGGCCTGGCGGCGTAAAAGTCCGTCGGTGCCGCGGTACACCCGCGAGAGCAGATTAAGTGTGACTTCTGGGTTTTGTTTTAAGAACTCGAGCACGGCGTCATGTGGTGCGAGCCGGTAGGTAAGCGGTTCCAACGCGTCGAAAAAATACGGGCTTTTTGCTTCGCCCAAAGTCGCCCAAACTGGAAAGAAAGCCGGGGGTTTAAACGTGTTCAGCAGTACCTTCTGGCCGTCCGCGCCGATGTGGTATTGGCCCACGCTGCCCTGCTCCAAATGTGCTACGCCCGGGATAGGTTCGTCAGGCCAGAACAACGTCCGCCCGCGCTCCAAACGGCGCAGCGGATAAGCTGCGAAAAATGCGTCGACTGTCTGGTGGATGGCTGGTGTCATAAAGCGTGATGCAGGTCACGGCCGGTTCCTGGCACCTGCACGTATACTGCATATGTATATATAACAAAGGAACGCACAAATGGCTATCAGCAAAAAAGACCAACGGCTCGTAATCGATAAAATATTCATCTTGCTCGGAGTGGCGATAACCGGCGTATTGCTTGCTGTCGGCGTGGTGGCTTGGCAGGGCTACAAATTCGCTACTGGGCAAGTACACGACCAGCTCGCCGCACAGAACATCAATTTCCCCGCGGCAGGCAGCGCCAACTTCAGCGCGGAGGAATACCCGAGTCTGCAGCAATATGCTGGCCAACGTGTCGATAATGCTGCCAAAGCTAAGGCGTATGCCGACGACTATATCGGCCATCACCTGACCAAAATCGCCGATGGCAAAACGTATGCCGAAGTCAGTACGCTGGCTATGAAAGACCCCACAAACACTACGCTCCAGACTCAAAAACAAACGCTCTTCCAGGGTGAAATGCTGCGCGGCATGCTGCTGACGGCCGGCTACGGCTACGGCACTATGGGCATGCTCGCCAAATACGCCGCGCTCATATTCTTCGGCGGCGCGGTACTCATGGCCATCCTCGTCGTCCTCGGCTGGGTGCACCTCCAAGACGTCAAAAGAAAGTAACTCAATAAAAATAGCCGAGGGTGCGGTGGTGGGGCCGCAAGGTCGGGTCGTCGCGGAGGTCTTGGCTCAGCAACCACAGGCCGAGGTCTATATCGGCGCTGGTGCGGTCGGGTAAATGGGCTTTGAGCTGTTCGCAGGCTTGGATGGTGGCGGCGCGGATTTCGACTTCTTCCGGGCTGCCGGCTTCTAAATGTTCGAGCTCGTCGATGCGCCGTGAAAGGTTCGCCGAATACGTGAAAACATCATAGTAGCGGAAGACTTGCGGCAAGCGGTAATCTGCGAAAGCTGTTAGTTGGTCGCAATCTTTTATAGCAAATTCCGGGTATTGTGCAGTGAGCTGCGACAGGTCACTTGGCAGAATTTGCGCGCGCTTTAGGAACCACACCCACTGGCCGTCATAGTCTGCGCCGTCCTGGAAACTGACCAGTTCGCGGGTAACGGCTTCTGCTATGCGCGGTGCTGAGAACTTGTGTTCTTCCAGAAAGCCAAGCGTCTGGCCGTCGTAGTGCGCGAGCAGAAATTTACCGACTTCTCGCAAGTTTTCTACGCGTCGTTCCAACAGAGGTATCTCTGGGCTGTCAGGTGCGCCCGCAAATAATTCTCGAGCACGCTCTAGACTCAATTCGGCCATGAATGCTGCATCGTACACGGGGGTATTGTTTGCTGCGGCTCGGTCAAAACAAGCCGCTAAACTATACCAACCCCCAAGTCGTTTACCGTCTTTTTCGACGACCCATTTCTGCTCGGGGCTATCTGCCCAGAAACAGAAGTTTACAGCTGTTTCAAAAAACACCATGTTTGCATCGCGCTCTAAGCTTCCGGCCGTGCCGAATGCTGTGGCGACGTCGTCTATGCCGGCTTGCAAGCGCTTTTCTATCGCAGCAGCCAGATGGGGTAGGGCGGTTGCTTGTACTTGCACATCGCGTGCCGCCTCGACCACTCGTGCGGTTGTGGCAAGTACCGAACCGGGCACTCGGAGTTCTGCTAGTTCCATGTCGTTCATAATAGCAAGGTCTGGCGCTGCTGGGAAAATTTCTGAAATTGTAAGCAACTTCGCTGGCAATAACGAAGCGAGAGTATATAGTTACTAATGAAAGGTGGTTCACGATGGTACGGTTACTGGCTCGGCTGACGCTGACGGTTCTCTCGAACGCCCTTGGTTTGGCCGCGGCAGCTGTGTTGCTCGACGACTTTTCTTTGAACGGTACTTCGTTTGTGATTGCGGTCTTGATATTTTCGGCGGCGACCGTCGTTCTGGGGCCGCTTATCGTCAAGCTTACCGTTCAGCACGCGAACTACCTTATGGGTGGGATTGCGCTGGTGACGACCTTTGTCGGGTTGGCTGTAACCAACCTGGTGTCTGACGGCATATCGATACACGGCGTTAGTACGTGGGTGCTGGCGACGCTTATAGTCTGGATATTTTCGGTTATTGGGGGGTTGGTTTTGCCGTTGGTTATATTCAAGAAGACACTACAGAAAAACAAGCAGGAGCAGGCTGCACAAAATTGAGGATTTGAGTTGGTCATAGAGGGACTTGACTCACCTTCGGCGAGCCTGAAACTTTACGTGAGCTTATCGGAGAGGTCAGGTGGGACTTGCCTGGCTGGCCAAGCACGAAATGTGCTGGCTACAGCAACCCCTACGCTCACGCTTCGGGGCTTCGGGTGCCGGGGTTTGCCACTGGCAAACCCGTTCAAGTCCCAGCCTCACGCCTTTGCAAAGTAAAAGCCTCTATCTTGCGACAGAGGCTTTTACTTTGGAGGGGCATAGTGAAATCTATTGCAACCAAATTGGCAGAATCCCAAGGAGTTTCTATTACTGTTTTGACCTAAAACTGTATATTTCTGTCAGTAGCAATTTGCTTTAAGGCAATAAGGAAAACAGCCCGACTGCTTGTCCAGCCAGGCTTATTTTTTTCTCTAATCAATAAAGTAGTAATTTTACCGTCGGAATAATTAGAGAGCCTTTCCAATGATTTTGAATAATCCATATTGCTATTGTACTAGCTAAATTTCGAGTTGGTCAGTTCCTCACAGCGTTGCTTTACAAATTCCGAAGATGAAAAATTTCCTGTTGCATCTCCAAATATGAGAGGATTTTCGCCGTACATGAGCCAACAAGTATGCAGCGAATCTGCTGAATCATTCGGTCTTACTGCGTCTTCTAAGAATTCATTTAGGATGCTCTTGCACTTATCTACAGCTTCGTCGTACGTATTGAAAATACCTGAGTTATATTCTTCACTTCTATCCATAAAATGGAAATTGTCTAGGATTCTTACAGTATATTTTTGTTTGGTCATAGCGACTCCTTTCCGAGCCGCAATGGTCGCCATAATATGGCCGCTGTCCTCGACTATATTTTACCACACTGACCCCTGTTATTCAAGGTATGTTAAGAAATTCAGATACGGATTTTAAGGCATGTTCTCTTGTTCGTTTTCGCTTAATATCTGCTTCCCATACAACGAGAATCTTCCAACCATTCTTCATGAGCGTTCCCCTTATTTCCTTATCCCGTTCTATATTTCTGGCAATCTTCTTTACCCAATAATTCTCAGGACTTCTGGTACGTGCGATTCTATCAAAATCTTTCCCATGCCAAAACTCACTGTCTATGAAAACAGCTTTCTTTTTCCGTGGGAGGGCTATATCTGGTTTTCCAAGTGCGTTTTTATAATGCTTTTGGAAATAGATTTTTTGCTTACGCAGATACTTAAAAGTAATTACTTCGGCTTGCGTATCCTTTGAGCGGATATGAGACATTATCTCGCTGCGTTTTTCAGCCGAGAACATATCCGCCATTTGAGACTAATCAACCCTATGGAATACTTTACCCTCAGGCAATTTGATGTTAGGAATCCAAAATGGCTTTCCTTGCCAACCTTGTTCAGTTTTTCCGTTGAGACGATAGAGTGTAATCACTGGCACATTCTTAATTTCGCCACCTAAACGCCTGTCATCAGCGGAAAGCAAAGTTCCTGTACCCTTACTGATATTTCTCTCTCTACGTACAATAATCTTTGCAAGGTCAGGATGTTCTTTATGTGCGTTAAGAGCCGTCAGAGAGTCTATAAATGCCTTTGTAGACCAATTTGTCGTCGGGTCGGACTTCAAGTGTTGCAGAATAGTTTTCGCTTCTTCCAAAGTAATGTCGTGCATTGATTTATCATCATATTTTTCCAAAACTTTATCCACTTTTTCACCATTTGTTTCGTCTGGTGCTGGTGGGAAATAGTTCACTCCACCGACTAAATAAGTGTACTTGCTCTGGTCAATGACATTGGTGCGGGTGGGTTTGATTTTGCCAGTAGTAACAATTTGTAAGTTATCGAAATCACCGTCTTCAATTTGTTGAATAAGTACTTCATTTGAAGCATTTATTTCAGAGAACAAATTATAGAGGGGTACGGGCATAAAGACTCGCATCAGATTCGGGTCTCTATCGTAGCCGAACATCCTACAATGCTGCCAAAATGTATCGGCTTGCGGTGAACGAGTCGAACGGCAGTAATACACTGTCTGTAATCCCTTAAACGTAACGCCACGCCCTAGGCTGTTTCCCCCAACAATAACATTAAGTCCTTTATCAAAGACTAACTTTGAATTGCCCTCGGGACCAGAATTCATTGTATATACCGATATTTCGGGTTTTTCTTTGAGGTAGTCTAGTATTTCACTAAATGTTTTAAGCTGCGGTTTCGTCCTTTGCAAATCGTCCCATGCGCTTTTAAGGCGTTCTTTTACTTCGCTACTATCTAAATTCCCGAATACTGAGTTGATATATGTAACTACCTTAGATTTGATTTTTTCATGGTCTGCAATGCGAATACTAGGGTGAACTAAGAAATTGGACACTTTACTGTCGCCAGTAATCATCAAATGTGCGCTCGTGACGAGGTAAGTTTCAACCGCTCTTTTCAAACCCTCAGCAATTTCGTCTGTCTGAAGCAAAACGTCCAACTCATCATCAAATGTACTAATGTTTGTATACGGTTTCGGCTTACTGTAGAAGAAGTCTCCGCCAAGGTAGCCTTTTCCAGGAGGGAAATAGTGGACAAAAGCTGGCCGCCAATCACTGTCGTCTGTTTGCAGCAGTAGTGACTGAGGTGTAGCAGTTACCTGAAGATAAAAACTGCTAGTTGAAAGATTCAGTATTGCCCTTAAATGAGTATTTATAGTGCTAACTTCACGCTTGTTGACCATCGTATTTAAGCTAGCTGCATCTGCTTCATCGTCAACTACAAAAATTGGACGGCCTACGCATAAACCCGAAGAAGCTAATATATTACGCCACTTTTTCAAGATGCTTGAATTCTTTTTTAGCACTATGAGAGATGGTTTTCGACGCCCAACTTCGAGGAAACGCATTTCGTCATGTTCATCGCAAACATTGAAAGTATCCATAGCTAATGCACGTTGATAAGTTTGTTGTTGCAATGCACTAATGTCGCTAGTGAGCAAAATAAAAATTGAAAATCCCTCGTCAGCGTCGGCAGCAGCAGAAATGATACCGAGCATTTGACCTGTTTTTCCACTTTGTACCTGTCCGAGCAGAAGCCCTTTGATATGTTCCTGGTGGCTGAAAGGTTCAATGTGTTCTGGGATAATTTTTTGGAGTGTTGATTCTACTGAAGCTACTGCTCCTGGGGAAGTCTGTTTTAGGATGTTAAGATAGCTTTCTGTGTGCATAGTATTACCTGTTTACTCCGAAATCTAAGAACCATTTGTCGGTATCTTTTAGCTTTGATAGTGAAATGCTTGAACGTCCGTACCTTGCAAGCGTATTATCTGAAACTCTCTCGCCAGGTTTCAAAACTCCCGCATTTTCCAGTCTTCCCTTAATCCACTTGCCAAGGATTTTAAGGTCGTCCTCTGAACGGAAATTCTTGCTGTAATCACCGCTGACTTTGCAACGGAATTCCCAGCCGTCATCAGTTACAGCGCAGAATGAACCGCCATCTCCGCCTCTGTCTGCTTGAGGATAACCTGCAAGGGTGGTTATGCTCTTAGGTACTATTAGTTCGACTTCATACCACGGTCGGGGCAATACAAAACCTTGCGGGTTTCTTCTACCCTCGCCGAATGAAGCATTTAGCCCGCTGCGTTGTGCATCATCACCCTTAAGAGGAATATCAAACGTTATGCCAGTGAATGACTCTTGTATCCCATGCAGGTCAGACGGTTTTATCTTAGTTACGCCAACCTGGTCATTCAAAAGATTATTTTCTGGTATGGTCGGGGTTATTTCTAAAGTGTTGAATGGCTTGGAAGATACGTCAATTAGTTTTGTTATGAAGTCAGAGAGTTCGCTGGAGTATGAGTCGTTTTGAAAAAGGACATCGGCTTCATATTGCCTTTGTCCCTGAACTATATTAGTCAAGTTTGACGAACCCATAATAGAGCCTATAATTTGTTCGTCTTTCCGAAAACTAGCTATTTTGCCATGAAATGGAAAGGTTGTAACCATGTATACTTGTCCAAGATTTTGCGCTTGTAGTGCGTCATCCAAACTCTTAAGAGCATCAAGTTGGACAGGAGACATTCCCTCGAAATAGTGCATTCCGATACATAAATCAATAGCAGGGCCGCCATTTGCTTCGATTATTCCCTTAAGGTCTACTGCGCTATCCGTTGAGAAATAGCCTGATGCTATTTTAAGATGGTCCGCCTGGCTTAAAAGATTTTTGAAAGTTTCAGGATAGGTCTTATGTTCAGTTCTGAGTGGTGGAAAGTTCGAAAATAGTAGTGGCATATTTTCGACCTATTCCGCTGCGTATACCAGTTGCTTTAGTCCCACCTGACTTGTCTTTACGTGTTCTTTGTAATCTATTTCCGTTTTGCGGTTTATTACCCATTCTGTATTCGCTTGGAATATCGGCATAAGTTTCTCTGCGACCACTTTAGCAGCCACTGGAGGAACAGAGTTGCCAATCTGACGACGCACTTCAGTTATTGAACCCTCGAAGATGAAGTCGTCAGGATAGCCGAATAATCTTGCACGTTCACGGTTGGTTAGCGGACGGGGTTCTTCAAAGTGATAACCCCATGTTCCACCACCTCCACCAGCAATAATTGTCGTGGACGGTTTATTCCTGTCTAAACGACGGTAAACGTGGCTAATCATACCCTTTACGTAGTATGGGCTATCCTTTGGAATAGAGGTAAAATTACCACCCTCGGGGATGAGCTTCAACATTTCAATCGTCTTTTGTTTGATGTTTTGATGCTCATTGTTGAACGGGACTTTTTCAACGTCTTTCAGAGCTTGTCCAGCGGTAACATAATTGTCGGCGGTGTGAGTTGGCTCAGGCTTAGTGAACTCATAATCCACGTCATGGCGTATCCCGACAATCAATACACGCTCCCTGAGTTGCGGTGCGCCGTACTGAGCGAAGTTATATAAGTCTATGCTTACCTTGTACCCAAGAGCTGCAAAATCCTCTACTATCTGCTTCACGGCTTTTCCTCCGTTTGCAGTAAGTAGACCCTTTACGTTCTCAGCAACAAAAACTCTTGGCATTTTAGTTTCTACAGCTCGAACAAATTGTTTGTATAAGTTACCTCGGTCTGTTTCGAGACCGCCACGCTTTGAAACCATAGAGAAATCCTGGCAGGGGAAACCGCCTGTGATAATGTCCACGTCGGGGGTTTTCGTGAAATCAATATCAACTATGCTTCCCTCTACAATATGCGGTCCAAAGTTCTTGGCGTAGGTTTGGCATGACCAATGTTCAAAGTCGTTAGCCCAAACTACATCGTAGCCAGCCATCTTGAACCCTAAGTCTAAACCTCCACACCCTGAAAAGAGTGATAATAATTTCGGTTTATTTGATTGTTTTTGCAGCTTCACGTTGATTTTCCCCCGCTAGTTGATGTCCTACTAAAATTATAGACCAACTCTGGTAAAAAAGCCGCAACAAAATCGGCCGCCCTTGTATTTATTTTCATTTGTTTCATTACTTCTATCTTAAATATGCTATGTTTTTTAGGCTTATGCTTGTAGTCATTTCTACTGCGCTTATGCTCGTTTAAGCAACAATTCAAAGTATTTCGTTCCGCCAAACGGAATCTTCTGTTTTACTTTGTGTTTTCCCTCTAAGGAATTTGCAGCGCAGATAATAAAATTGCCGTACCGTTCATTTATTTCATCTACGGCTTCAGTGAGCCACTCCTGTTTATTGACATCATCAAAAATGCTCAACTGGCTTCTAGTAGATGATTCGAGTTTATAAAGCGTTATACCCATAGCGGTGATTATCAGGTGTTTCGGCCGCTGATTGAATAGATATAAGGCTTTGGCATAAATCTCCCTGTCCGTATAAAAAGGCTGCTTGTGCATTTTGCGGATGTACCAGTGGTCGCCCGTTTGGAAAGAAGCCCACACGTACACGCCCCTGGCGTCTACATTGTTGTACCTGAGCTTTTTGCCTGTAGTTTCGCAGAGATATTGGAATCGGGGCAGAATCACGCTCTCATCGGCGCTACGCACGTCAAGGACGAACTGACGGCCAACATTCCCGAGCTTGGTTATCACGTTATCAACTTCGTATCCTCTTAGTCGCTGATACCAGTCTTCGCCAATAACGCTATGAAACACTAACCGCCTGAGCGTATCGGCTGAAGCGTTCAAGAAATCTATCGGCGTATAAATACCCGCAGCATTCAGTCTTGCTTCAAAGTGCGATGCAATACCTGTTAAGTCGGTCAACTTCCGAAATGCGTAGTATTTCTTCAGGTTTCGGAAATCAATTACGTCCAGCCCGTTAGGTTTATGCCAGCCAGCAGCTTCTTTTGCAAGAAATCTATTAGTTCCAATACCGATATTGACCCTCATGTGGCTGCCAATTTCATTTCTAACCCGCTCCTTAATCTCCATTCCAATGTCAGATAGCGAACGCCCTTTGTACAGGTCTCTTGTTCCATGAAAATCTATAATGCCCTCGTCAATGCTTTTCATCTTTACGTCGGGCGAGTAGTCTTTCATTATTTTGCAAAGCGATTGATAAATATGGTGGTATTTTGGCGGGTCAGTTTCCAACATTATGAAATCGGGTATAAACTGTTGTACTTCATCCAACCGCATTCCGACTTTTACGCCTAAAGCCTTGGCTTCATAGGATGCAGCAATAACGCAGCAGTGCTTAGATATACGGTTTGTTACTCCCATCGGTTTTCCACGCAAGGATTTATGGGCTTGCTGTTCGGCAGTAGCGTAGGCGCTGTTCAAATCAATGTGCATGATTTGAGCTTCTTCTTTGCTAATCCCTAGATTCATAGTGTCCCTCCAATATCGCTACCAATGTCCATGTACGTGCTTCAGCATCGTTTTCAAGCCTGTAATCGTTCACGCCGTCGCTCATGTCATATACATGAATCATCCGCTTACCTTTGCTTGTAGGGTGTCTCAAACACAGTTCGGTAAACATAATATCCTCGCCCTTGTACCGCATTTTCCATGGAAAACAGAGCGTACTAATGTCACCGCTAGCTTTATAGATAGCGACGACATCTACACGTTCGTTTAAGTAGTGAGTTGGGTCCATAGAGATTCGCCTAATAAAGATTTACAATAGAAATATGTGTGGCCGTTACTTACTTGATGAAGCTGACCAAATCGCCCCCCGCTTTCATGTCGAGGACTGGAAAGAAGCGGAGTTGAAGCCAAACTATAACGTCGCACCGACTCAAGTAATGCCTGTTATTACGCTAACGTCAGACGGCAAAAGAACTATTGAGATGATGAAGTGGGGTATCCCCCGAATGCTTGGCAAGGATTTAGTAAAGGAGCTTATCAACACTAGGGCGGACAAAGCGTTTGGCGGTTTTTGGAGAAAGACTGTATGCAGCCAACGCTGTCTTGTTCCTGCCAACGGATTTTATGAATGGAAAGGAAAGGCAGGAAATAAAACTCCGTTTTTCATTCACCCTAAAAATGAAAAACTATTTGCTTTCGCTGGTATCTGGGATACCTGGAAAAGCAAAGACGGTCAAGAAATTAAGACATACTCTATTATGACCACTGAACCTAACGCAGAAATGCGGGAGATTCATAATAGAGAGCCTGTCATGTTGCACCAAGAAGATGAATCTTCTTGGCTTGAGCCATCAAACGATAGTCAGAACGCACTAGAGCGACTGCTCTATCCATATGAAGACAATGGTTTAGAAATATATGAGGTTAGCAGGGACGTGAATGTTACGAGGAATAATAGCGGAAAGCTATTCCTACCTCTCAACAGCCAGTGAGTGTACCACCTCTAGTGTTGATAAGCCTGTAAGTGATGGAACGTTTCCGAACTCATACTTACATGACTATTCTGATTTTACCACCGAATAGGAAGTATTCCGTGTATTCGCAATCTTGCTCTCTAGTACTAGAGCGTCATATTCGCATTGAAATGCAAATTCTGCAAACAGGAGAGCAAGTTCGTCTAACTGTTTAGCGAGTTGTTTGATTGTATTTGCGTCGTCCATGTATCTACCTATTTCGAAATAAATTACGAATACTTACTATCTCCTAGTATCGGATTGCTTCATGGCTGCGACAAGTTCTTTCTGCCGCTCAATTTCAACCAACTGCTTGCGCCGTCGGCTGCCTGCAAAAAGCAAGAACCCGCCACACATATAAAACATTGCTATAACCATCCACCAGAAAAACAGTAACCAAGGCGCAATAATTACCTTGAACCATAGTGGACTATTAGTTTTGAATAATCTGTAGTAAGAGCCATTCAGGCTCATAGCTGGACCTGCTGCTAGTTTTTCGCTTTTCAACATCATCTGCCCCCTTTAAGTTTCGTGGCAAACAAAAACCCGCCACTGAGCTATGACCGAAGCCACATACGTCGTTTCCAACGCAACCTACGCAAATAGATGCCCAATGACGGGATTACATTTGCGTAGGATTTATTTACCATGCCGCCAGCAAGCTAGCGGTTTAGGCAGTTAGCAGCAGAGCTACTTGTTGCCAATTATATAATGATTCAGCACAAAACGGGAAACTTCACCCAGCCAAGCATTTAAGGCTAATTTCTTTGCCATAATCAAGCATCAAAAATCAAAAGAGCAGCGAGAAAACAGTGGGTTTTTACGTTTTTGGAATAAACATTATCAATAAAAATACCTCTGTTGGAGATTGTAAATCTTACACCGAAAAAACCTTGAATTGCGCTATGTATGGCTCTATCGTATTAGTACTGGAAAGAAACGACTATGCTTTTGTCAGCCATATAGAGCGTAACGGCAAAACCATACAGAAAAGTCTTTTGGCAAGGCGAATCCTTGCAAGCTAGATGGAGATTTAGCAGTAAAACATAATCCGATTGCCTGACATCTTCAGGTTTATTGGAGTGACTGCATGGAGGTGCCAAGTGGCACAAGATGAAAAGTACTTTGAGACTGCTGATTTAGGATTAGCAGCAGCTCTCGTTACAAGTAGAATCAATCTCGAAAGGTTGAACAAAACCAATCCTAGACGGGTGGTATTTCAGTTTCGGGATACACCCTACACCGCTGAACAAGTGAAGCTGTACTGGAGCAAGGAACTCTCTGTTCCTGCCTTGGCATTGCTCGAAAATATGCGAATCCTGAAAACGAGAATTTATGGATAAGCAGACACTTTTTAGGCCGAAAGACGTAAAAGAATTTCAGGCTCTCTTTGAAAAGCACACTGGCGAAAAACTGAATGCCAAAACGGCATATCAAAAATTAGTCATGCTAGTTAGATTAGTCGAAGTTACATCTTCTTCACCTCTTGTAAATGAAAATCGAAATGGATATGAATATGATTACGCTAGAAACTCGAACTCAAAATAAACAGAAACCAAACAAACACACAAATACTCGTCTTGGTACCCAAACGCAGGTTTTAGGACAGACTTTATACCGTAATGTTGAAGTCAAAAATGAAATTAGAATCACCCGCAGCCAGCTACATGAACTTACTCGGCTGCACAAAGATTCATTTACAGAAAAGCCAGGCTGGTTAAGACAGTGTTTCACAATCAATCAGCGTCGCCGAAAGTACCTTAACAATTTACTAGATGATTCAGGGTTGGCTGGTGACTGGTGCGGACATAGTTGCGATATTGAAGATTGGGCTGGGATGCTTCACGTTTTTTGGCACCTAATAAATGAGGTGCAGCTATGCAAGTAACTCTGAAGATGGTTGCAGAAGTCTATAATAAACCAGAACGTGAAGATGGATTAGGTCAGTACAAAATTAAGTTGCTGGTGCTGCCGATGAGGTGGTACTTGCCACTCAGATTCATGCTATTCAATCCACGTACTGGTCAATATGAGTTATACCCGAACAGTACAATGGACAAGTACCAGAACAGATGGGTAGACAATTTTGAATTCTCAAAACAAACAGATTTTTACGAGTTACTTTTGGAAGAAGTTATCCAAGCTGTTGAAGAAGAAACAGGCATAACAATTACTCGTAGAGGAACGGAAACGTATGAGTATCCATAGGGTATGCATAGGGTATCGTCTTTCCCTATTAAGTGTTTAGAATTTTAGATTCATAGAGTATTAGATTTATAGAAAATACTAGGTTTATAGAAAGTATTAGGTATATATCTAATATATATAACATAAGCTCTCTACCCCTGGAAAAACAACCAAAAATGAGCGATAATATAAGTGAGGTATTACCATGAGTAAACAACCAAAAAACTTGCGATACATTGCCTACGTTAGGAAGTCTTCGGAAGATAAAGAAAAACAAGAACTGTCCCACATTGGGCAAATCGAAAACATCAAAGAAAAGTTTTCGCACCTGAATATAGTTAAGTGGTTAGAGCCTGAAAGCCGAAGTGCATTCACGCCTGGCCGTCCAATCTTCAATCAAATGATTGAAATGATAGAAAACGGTGAAGCTGACGGGATTGTCGCTTGGCACCCTAATCGTTTATCAAGGAATGAAATTGACAGCGGAACGATAACTTACTTGCTGCGTAGCAAGCTGAAAGACTTGAAGTTCTGTTCTTACACTTTTGAAAACAATGCCGAGGGCATAATGTTCTTACAAATTGTAATGGGGCAAGGCCAGTATCAGTCGGCGAAGCAAGGAGTAGATGTTTCGAGAGGGCTGAAGATAAAAGCTGCGTCAGGAGAGAAACCTGGACGGGTTATGCCAGGCTACATGAAAGCCGCAGTTTTAGACGAAAATGGCATCCCTGTAATGCGTGGCAAGAAAGTCGTTACCGAAACCGTCAAAGACCCTGAACGCTACGACATTGTAAAACAGATGTGGAACTGGTTTTTATATGACAGGCTTGTACCTCAACAAATATGGCAAAAGGTAAACGATGAACTTCACTATAAAACTCCGATGTACAAGCGCAGAAAAGACGGAGTTCCACTTGGCGGAGGACCAATGACTAAAAGCATGGTCTATCGAATTCTTCAGAGCGATTTCTATATCGGCAAATACTATCATCTTGGAGAGGAATGCCGTGGCAGCTACGACCGAATGATTACCGACGAAGAATATCAGCTTGCTCAAGATTTATTGGGAGCAAAAGGAAATAAGCGACTAGGCGGACATGATTACCCTTATGCGGGAATGATACGTTGCGGAGAATGCAATTGCCTAATTCAAGCCCGCCATAGGACAAAGTTCATCAAAAGTGAAAATCGTTACAAAACGTATGTGTATTATTATTGTTCACGAAAAAGCATGAAGCGACCTTGTACACAAACCGTCTACACGCCTGCTGAAACTATAGATAAAGACATCGAAGCTACAATCTCGGAATATACAATCATCCCTGAGTTCAAGGACTTAGCTCTCAAAATTTTGAAACGAAACCACAAAGCAGAAGTATATGAACGCACAAAGGTTTATGAAAAGCTGCACAAAAGGCGGACGGCAGTTCAGGAAGAACTTGATAAGCTGGTAACCTTGCTTCATAAAGAATTGATTGATGAAGAAGACTATCGAAGAATCCGCAATAATTTGAAAAGTGAACTTGAGAAACTAGACGAACAATTACGTGGAACCGAAAATAGGGCTACCAGTTCGCTTGAGATGAATGAAAGGGCATTCAGTTTTGCTGTTAGCGCCCAAAAGCAATTCACGCAAGGTAACGTTAGAACCAAGCGGGATATTCTGCTTACGCTAGGTCAAACTTTGACGCTAAAGGATAATAAGCTGTTGATTGAACCGAATGAGTGGCTGAAACCTATAGCAGACGGCTATTCAGAGCTTGAAAAATCCTACCTCAGGGTTAGAACCAACAAAAAAGCCCATTCTAAGGAGTTAGAACAGGCTTTAGTGCCGATAATCGAATCTTGGAGGGTCAGGTGGGACTTGAACCCACGACATTCTGCTTAAGAGGCAGACGCTCTAACCAGCTGAGCTACTGACCCGTATTCGGGTGGTTATGGAAGGTGCGGATTGCTCATATTGTTTGTCGGAGAAGCTGGTTAGAGCGTCAAGACGCTATAAATAACTTTCCGGCTTCGCCGTGGCCAGCTGAGCTACTGACCCTCGTCGGAACCGACGGCTAAGTCTCGTTTTGGCTTTCGCCAAAAGCTTCGACCTTTGCCTATGTTCCTCCTCTCAAAATTCCATTCAGTCGCTTCGCTCCTTGGATTGGAATTTTGGGCAAAACCTGAAAGGTTTTGCTGGGCTGCTTTCCTGCGGCGTAAAACCGAGTGTACAACGGGGGTAGTTTAGCAGAAAACAGAAAGTTTTTCAAGCGGGGGCATAAAATGCTTGGGTTTCGCTGGCGAAGGGTGTAGCATAAGAGCATTAGAGGTGTTAAAAAGGAGCATAACTATGCTAGGGTTACTTGCACAAACGTATACGTACACTTACACGACGACTTCCACCAGCTCCGGCCTGGGCGCCGGTTTCTGGATAGGCTACACCATTTTTATACTGGCGATGTGGCTTATCGGCGGCTTCTTCCTGGGTAAGGTATTTGTCAAAGCCGGGCGACCGTTCTGGGCGGGCTTCGTGCCATTTTACAATAGCTGGATTTTGTTTGAGCTCGGCGGCAAATCGGGCGCGAACATTTTTTGGGTATTAGTGCCGTTTGTGGGTTCGATTATTTTCTTGGTCCAATTCATCATCGCCATGCTTGAGCTTGGCCGCCGGTTCGGCAAGTCGACGCTGTTTTCGGTCTTCGGGCTCATTATTTTCTCAATCGTAGGTTTTATTATCCTGGCCTTCGACCAGTCGAAGTACAGCGGTGATGGTACCGGTACGGCCGCCGCGCCTGCTGCTCCCGCAGCTCCTGCCGTGCCACCAAGCGACCAGAGCACGCCTCCAACACCTCCAGCTGCGGCCTAACTAATACGCGTAAGCTGTAACGTTTCTTCATCACCTCTGATATAATCGGGGGTGATGAAGTTACTTAATGGCCGGGAACTAGCCGGGTTTATAAAAGAGCGGCAAGCGCACGAAGTGCGCGGCTTGCGGCAGGCGCAGGGCGTCAAGCCGAAGCTGGCTATTGTCGTGACTATTGAGCACCCAGCCATAGAAGTCTACATGCGCATGAAGCAGCGTTACGGCGCCGACATTCTCGTCGATGTCGATGTACACCGCGTAAAACAAACCGAAGCGAAGCAACTGATAGAACAGTTGAATGCTGACCCGACCGTGCACGGTATCATCGTACAGCTACCCCTGGAAGACCCAAGGCAAACCGATGAAATCGTAAACGCTGTAGCGCCCGTGAAAGACGTCGATGGTTTGGTGATGAATTCGGGCTATGACCCTGCAACTGCACTTTCCATCCTATGGCTGTTAAATGGCTACAACGTGGAATTGGGCGCAGGACGCAAGATAGTACTGGTTGGCAACGGCACGCTTGTCGGTAAGCCGCTCGCCAAATTACTGCTAACATCCGGCTATGACGTAACCGTTGTTGATTCGACCACGCAAGATAGTGCGCAAATAATCTCCGATGCCGACATTATTGTCACGGCCACCGGCAAGCCGGGGTTGATTCGCGCAGATATGATTAAGCAACGTGCCGTCGTGGTCGATGCGGGGGTGGCTGGCGAGCAAGGCAAGACGGTCGGGGACTTGGCTGACGATGTATATGAACGTGATGACCTGACGCTCACGCCTCGCAAGGGCGGAGTGGGGCCGCTGACTGTCTGCGCCCTCTTCGACAATGTAATCCGTGCTGCCCGTACCGGCACCCAGGGTACCAAAGCAGATGCGTAAACGATTTGATGACACGGAAGTTTTGCATGCTCCTGGTGTTTGGGAAGATGTAGCAGACTATCCGCTGAACAGTGGTCGGCTCACAGACGTACTAATCCACGTAGATGCACTTGTAAATACACCACCACTGTTTGTGCCGGTCATGGAATCGGTCGCGGAGGCAACCGAGGAATTCGAGGCCGATGCTGTAGTTCCTGTCCCAACAGGCGCACTCGTGATGGCGAAAACGGCGTTAGACCGTGGCATATTTTTACCGACGGTAGTAGAACTTGGTAAAACAGGCAAGCGAAACTTTTCTGTGCACCGTCCGGTTGACCGAGAGGTACTGAGCGAAGCTCAAAACATAGTCATGCTCGAGGACGCCGTAACTACTGGTGGCGCGGTAGCCGCAGCCGCAGAAACGGTCCGATGGTTCAACCCAAGCGCATTGATATTTCTGGTGGCAATTCTAAAGCGTTCGGAACTGAGCCCGGAACATGCACGAATTTTTTCGGGCACCCGCTTTATAATCGAACATGAAATACCTTCTTGGCTACCGGGCCAAAAGCCGGAAAACTCCGTCTAGGACCTGTGTTTTAGAAGACCCATTGTATTTTTCGTAATGGTGTAGGTACAATGTCGCCATGAGTAATCTTATAAAAGGTGGGCCAGAGTTGATTGCAGGGGCACCTTTGTGCGAAGCCATGCGTGCCGAACAGCAAAAATTTTTTGCCGGACAGCCAGAGACGCGAGTCGCGTTTCTAGTGCCGCTCGACGACAAGACCGGTGCACCGTTCGACACGGCCACCGAACGGTTCGGCCTCGGGCAGGTTACGTACGGCGAAAAAGTGGGCGTGCCAGTCGACCTAACTTATCACCGGCAGGTGGGGTTGGAATTCAAAATACGCCAGCTTGGTAGTACAGGAGTGGTTCGCGGCGTCATTTTGGGCGAGCCAGTGCCGTACTCGTACGCGCGCGACCACTTACGCAGTGTCGTTCCTACGCACAAAGATATCGACGGGGTTAACCCAGAGTCCTCATTCTTCCGGCGTCGCCCGACGCCGAGCGCTATGGTGCATATCGCCCAGAAACAAGGCGTCGTGCTGCCTGATGCGCAATCGGTGGTGGTCGGTTCTAAGGGCGCTATCGGCAGTGCATTGATGCTGCAGCTAGAAGACCTTGGCTCCGAACCTGTCGGTATCGACATGCACAACGTGGGCGACCTGAGTGATGCGGTGCGCGAGGCCGATGTCGTGTTTACGGCTGCGCGCAGCCCGGGAATCATCACCCGAGAAATGCTCAAGGGGCTTTCGAACCTGGTGGTAGATGCGGCAATAATCCCTACTGAAGACGGCATCATAGGAAACGTCGACCCAGAAGTGTATGAAGATAGCCGAATCCATTCCAGTATTACGCGTGTCCCTGGCGGGGTTGGTATGCTGAACCGGGCTATGGTGTTTGAAAACTTACGCACCGCTGTCGAACTCACCCAAGCCGCCTAGGCTATACTATAAGTATGAAAATAGGTGTATTCGATAGTGGCGTGGGCGGCAGAAGCGTTGCACAGGCTATAGAAAAAGCGTTGCCGGAGGCGGAGGTGCTGTTTGTGCATGACACGCCCGAGCATTTCCCCTATGCGACCAAGAGCCCCGACGAGATTTACGGCTATATTTTGCCGATATTTCAGGATTTTGCCGACCAAACGTGCGACGTTATCGTCGTGGCGTGCAACACGGTGAGCACGACGCTTATCGGGCGCTTGCGCGGCGCGTTCGCTGTGCCGATGGTGGCGCTGGAACCGATGGTCAAGCCAGCCGCGGCACTGACGAAATCCGGTGTGGTCGCCGTGTGTGCCACGCCGACGACACTGGCGAGCGAACGGTATGCTTGGCTGAAGCAAACGTACGGCCAAGCTTGTACATTCGTGGAGCCGGATTGTTCCGACTGGTCGTACCTTATCGAAAACAACCAGATGAACGAAGCCCGTATTCGCCGCGAAATAACACCGGCGCTGGAGCAAGGCGCCGATGTAATCGTCCTCGGCTGCACGCATTACCACTGGATAGAAGATGAAATCAGGGCCATTGCGAAAGGCCGCGCCCAAGTTATCCAACCTGAAACGGCTGTCGTGGCCCAAGTAAAGCGTGTCCTCGGGCTTGCCTGAAGCGTGGTGCCATGGGTTTGTCATTCTGAGCGTTAGCGAAGAATCTGTGCCAAAACCGAGATTCTTCGCGTTGCTCAGAATGACGCTCGGGCGCGGCGGCTATTGGCCAAGGGCGTTCACGGCCGCTTTGAACCGGTTGCCGCGGTCTTTGTAATTTTCGAACATATCGAAGCTGGCGCTGCCGGTCGAAAACAGCACCACATCACCGGGTTCAGCAGCTTCGCGGGCGGTCCGAAGAATCTCCTGCACCGGTACTCCGCCGGGTTGGGCGAGGTCGGTTATGGCGGTAAAACCACGTTTGCGCAGTTCTGTTTCGATGTCGGGCGCAATGGCTCTGAACTCCGGATTGGCCGTGTTACCGATGAGTATGACGCGCCGTACATTCGTGCGCGTTACGGCTTCTGCAAGACGCTCAAAGGTAATGCCTTTATCTGAACCGCCGAGAATGGCGATTTTGGGCTGTGCGAACGCTTCCAGCGCGACGATGGCCGTTTCGGGGGTCGTGCCGAAACTATCGTTATAATATTTGACGCCGTCCAGCTCGCGGACCAGTTCCAGGCGGTGCTCCAGGCCGGAAAAGCTGGTAAGGACCGAGCGGATGGCGGCGATGTCGCGGACGCCCGCCTCCCACACGGCGGTCACGGCAGCGCAGACGTTCTGCCAGTTGTGGGCGCCAAGCAGCTGCAGCTCATCGGTCGTGCAGACTTCCAGTCCGTCGATGGTTATCATGTTGCCATTCACGAACGCGCCCGGCGAGCGGTAAAACGGCAGTTTGCGCCCGGCGCCGGCTTCGGCTATTTCGCGCGACGTGTCGCTGCCATCGAAATAAATCGCTACATCGTCCGATGACTGCCACGCAAAAAGCTGACTTTTGGCCAGTTTGTACTCTGCCATGTCGGCGTGCCAGTTCAGATGTTCTGGCGCCACCATCAGACAGACTGCTATATGCGGGCTGCGCTGCACATCGGTCAACTGGAAGCTGGAAAGTTCCAGCACCACCCACGACTCGGGAGCAAGCTTGCCGAGAAACGTGAACGGAGCGATGCCTATGTTGCCGCCCAGGTACGTGTCGTGCCCCGCCGCCTGCAGTATTTTGGTTATAAGCGTGCTGGTGGTGCCTTTGCCTTTGGTCCCGGTGACGCCGATGACGTTCCGGGTGGGGCAAACGCGCAGGAATTCGTTTATCTGGGTCGTTATCTTGCCTGCGATGGCGGGAGGATTCACGGCCAGGACTTTGCTGGGTATGAGCCCCGCGGTGCGGACGATGATATCGAACCGGTCCAGGCCGTCCAGATACGTCGGTCCCAGCTGCGTCGGTGCTCCGGCTGGCGTTTCAAGGTCTGCTTTCTGGTCGCAAATGGTAACTTCGGCGCCAAGCCCGCGGTAGTACTCGTAAGAAGTCTTGCCTTCTATATCGAAACCAAGTACGGCCACCTTTTTGCCGGTCAAGTCAGAGTTTTCCATGAATACTAGTATAACCTCAGTGCGGCATAAGCAACACCCCCGCATACACTTCCGTATATGAGCGCAGCGAACGAGGGCGTCAGCCCGAACTTTAGGGGGAGGGAGACCTTGTCTCGAATTCATTTCGAGACAAGGTTGGGAGGGGCGAGCCCCTCCCTAAAGAGCTCGACAGGTATGTCGAGCTCGGGCTAAGTATAGCGTAAGGAGGTGGTTTATGCCGCGAGTTCGGCTTTGACCATTTCGGCGACCTGGCGCGGGGTCATTTCGGCTTTGACTATGAACCGGCGGACGTCCATGGTTTTCAGGCTGTCCGGCGCTTCCTGCTCGCCCATGTTGGTCAAGATGATAACTTTGGTGTGCTTACCCCAGTCGGTAGCCCGCAGCTTGGTAAGCATTTCGTCGCCGTTCATTTCGGGCATCATCAGGTCCAGGAGAATGATGTCCGGCTTCATGCTTTCGGCCAGCTTCAGCCCGAGCTTACCGTTCTCGGCCGTTTCGACCTCGTAACCCTCCGCCTCGAACTTGATGCGGTACATCTGGCTTATCGCCTGGTCATCCTCTATAATCGCAATTTTTATCATAAGCTCATCATACGAAACTCGTGTGGCAAATACAATCAGATTAGCGTATGGGCAAAGAAGTATGATTTTTCATTGAACAGATATGGGTAATGTTGTATAATTTTTAAAATTATTATGAACATGCATTCAGCCATACAGAGCAGTCGGTTAAAGGTGGGCGGGAACAATGGTTTCTGACCATCTTGAGCAATTTCCAGTTATAGATATCGAGCCGGTGCTTGCTGTTGAAAGAGGTAGGTATCCCGGCGAAAGACGTAAGGTTATGATGATGTCTCCACCCGACGGCATGCCGGAGCGAAGGTCCGGCTGGGGGAGGCGTGCCACGGACATATTGGATACGGCGTTTGAAGCTGCGGAAAATTCCGGCTTGGATGCAATGCCGTCTTATGTTTTTAACAAGTACACACACTTGAACACCGTAGACCACTACGAACAGTTCGGACACATGCAGTTCACCGAAGAAACCGACCCCGTTTCTGCTCGAGAGGCGTGGCGCGTACAAGGTGTGGGCTATTTGGCGATGAATTTCGTAAACGAGTCGGCACTCACTCCCGACAAGCATTTGTGGCCCGATATCGACCATGCCCGTGGTCCGAATGTCGCGTACTACATGGGCTATCGCAAAAACGTCCCGTCACGCGGTATTTCGGTAGTGCGAGTTGCGGGTGTGCCAGGGGATGGGACATGGCGGGATTTGCCAACGGCTGTCGCCAGTGAAGCGCATCTTAGCGACGAGGGGCGTGTGCTACTAGAGGGGGTTGACAACCCGGAGCGACGGCTCAAAGAAATCGGAGGGCTAGCTGGACCTTCGCCACTGGCTATCTATGAATCTATCCGGCGCATCATACAGGGGGCACAAGGCAAGGACGAAGTATGGTTCTTTAACGGTGTGGAAACCACGTTCAATTCGTTCTGTAGGACTTATGGCCCTACTAATTTCGTGGTAGCGGGCAGTAGCGTTTCCTTTGATGGCGATACTCGGGTGAGGAATGAAATCGCGTTGAAACCGACCATAGTTTACCCGGATAAGTTCATCTCGAACATACTTGCCGATTACGAACGAGCGACTACCGAAGAAGTCCGTAGAAAACTAGGAAACTCTTTTATGTTTATGATGCAGGGCCTCGACCTAAGGTTCGTGAGTCCGCATATGTTTGTCAGGCACCGGGAGATGACAGAGGAACTGATAAAACGGAAAAGACAGGAGCAATCCGCATGAGCATCGAAGCCGATTCACACATTACGATAGCTGATATGGCTGCACAGCTGCAACCATCGGACGGCTGGAAAGAACCGGTTATGTTCGGCCTCTCGGAGCATATCACCCAGCCCATGGTGGCCGAAGCGGCACGCCAGAGCGGCGCGGGAGTTGTCGATGAAGTCGAAGTAGTATTCGACAGCCTGTTCAAGCTGCGTTACCCGGACAAAATGCACGATGGAGATGCTAAGGCTGCATTCATGCACGAGCAGGGAGCACGGCGCAACACATACGGTACCAGCGTCTATTTTCCGTGGCTTCATAAGGTCGTTCGTTATGCTGACGAGGCGGACCACTACGCACTCACGACGACACGCAACCAGAACGCGATTAGCCTTACCGAACAGGACACACTGCGTGAGCAAACGATTCTTGTAGCCGGTCTAAGCGTAGGTAGTAATGTTGACGACGCAATGATGCGTCTAGGCATGGGCAATAAACGCATTTATGCCGATATGGACAGAATAGAGCCCATAAATTTTAACCGCATGGATGCCAATATGTCAAATGCCGGCGGGCTAAAGGTTGACCTTCAGGCTACGAAAACTAGCCTGAGAAATCCCTATCTCAAGCAAGTACATTTCCCCGAAGGTGTCACGCGCGATAACATTGAAGCGATTTTCGCGCATGAGCCAGGTGTGGTTGTCGATGAAGTCGATGACATTGCTATAAAGGCGCTTTTGCGACTACATGCTAAGTGGCGGGGTATTCCTGTACTTATGGGTACGGATGTAGACAGGAAGTCGGTTATAGATGTTGAGCGGTACGATATCGATAAGCGTACAGTTCCGTTTGATGGACGTATATCACCGGCCCAGTTCATGGCTCTTGTCGACGGAACTATGTCGCCAGAGGAACAGCGTAAGCTGACTCTGAAAATTGTGGGTCTTCGCAATGTCTCGGCCCGCATGCTGAGCTCGGCCGCGGGCATCGGTAAGACACTTAGCGGTATGCCCCAATTAGGTACAACCGCGTCGACAACGGGTAATCTCGTAGCAGAGACTGCTGCTGCCATATTCTTGGGCCAGCCCGTAAAATCGGGTCGCCACACAGGCTCGGTCAAAAAGATACTAGGCCTCAAATCGGCCGAAGGACCTTTGGATTTTATTCGAGCGTTGCAGGAGTTTGCTCACGCCGGCAAAGCTTCGGCCGCGAACTAGCTCTTTATTATCCCGCCAGCTGCATTATACTTATGTTTAATGCTTGAGCTGTTCATCCTTGTTATTAGTACAGTTGTCAGTGCCGGTATCGGCCTGTTCGTGTTTGAACGCAACCCAAACCACGTCGTTAACAGGATATATGGCTTTCTGGCGTTGCTCCTTGCGTTATTCCCAGTCGCGAATTACTTGTCTTTGCACAGTAACAACCGGCTGTTTTACATTCGGGTTGTCGTTTTTCTCTCCACTCTCGCCGCCGCCGCTTTATATTACCTGGCCTTTTTTCTTGGGGGTAACACTGCGAAAAAACTTTCGAAGCTTCAGCGCTTCGGAGTAGTGTATACGATTCTCGTTGCCATCCTGACACTGACGCCGTTCGTATTCAGCGGGCTGGGAAGCGGTGCGAATCCGGCTCCGGTACCGGCGGTCGGTGCTACGCTCTTCTTCGTACAGCTCATAGCCTTCCTGTTCGCGGCATCGGTAGTCCTCGTCAGGCGTATCCGTACGAGTACCGGATACCAGCGCCAACAGTATCTCTATGTGCTCGTAGGAATCATGCCCATGCTTATTTTTGCACCGATAACCGCCTTTATCTTGCCGGTAGTTTTCCAGGACGTCGGACTCATCTTTCTGAGTCCGCTTTACGTCGCATTTTTTGTGCTGGTTATAGGCTATGCCATCATTCGTCACAAACTGTTCGACATACGGTTTTTCGTTGTCCGTTCGGTGGCGTATCTTTCGACCATCGTCGTCATGGCTGCCCTGTTCGGTATAGTCGTCTTCGGCTTGTCGAGATTAGTATTTGACTGGCACCTCAGCCTGCAGGCGCAAGTTTACCTTTCGCTTGCAACCTCCGTTGCCGCGCTAGCGTTCAGCAGTCTGAAATCGTTTTTCGACAGTATTACGAACACGTTGTTTTACCGTGACGCGTATGACAGTCAGGCGCTCCTGGACGAATTGAACCGCCTGCTGGTCGCCAACACGGACATGACAAAGCTGCTGCGCCTCAGTGCCAGCCTCATACGTCGTACTTTGAAGGCGAAGTTCTGCGTGTTCGTTATCTACGACCCGACCGATGGCCAGCCGCGGCTGGTGAGTGTCGGTTCGCCTGCACCCAAAGAAGATACGGTGCGTGAGATAAGTAAGCTGATGCATCATTCCGACGGCACCATGCTCATTGTAGACGAGCTTGAACGTCCTCAGACGCCACTTGATACGCAGCTGCGCCAACACGCTGTCGAGGCGGTGGGCCGGTTAGTTACAACCACCCGTCACGGGGTCGAAGTAATGGGTTATATGTTGCTGGGGCAGCGTCTGAGCGGCAACCCCTACAATTCCAAAGATGTACGGGTGCTTGAAATCGTGGTCAATGAGCTGACTATTGCGGTTGAAAACAGTCTGCGGTTCGAGCAGATTCAGCACTTTAATGAGACGTTGCAAGAGAACATCAATGAAGCCACGCGGAAGCTACGGAAGACGAACGAAAAGTTGCAGGGGTTGGATGCGACCAAGGACGAGTTCATAACCATGGCCAGCCACCAGCTGCGCACGCCGCTGACGGCCGTGAAGGGCTACCTGAGCATGGTGCTCGAGGGCGACGCCGGCAAACTGAACGCCAACCAGCGCCGGCTGCTGGAACAGTCGTACGTTAGCGCGCAGCGTATGGTCTACCTCATCGCCGACCTGCTGAACCTCTCGCGGCTGGGCACCGGCAAGTTCGTCATAGAATCCACGCCGACCAACCTGGTCGATGTCGTCCAGTCGGAACTCAACCAGCTGGCGCAGACAGCCGCTTCGCGTGACGTGCGGCTGGCGTTCAATTACCCGGAAGATTTCCCGGAGCTGATGCTCGACGAAACCAAAATCCACCAGGTAGTTATGAACTTTATAGACAACGCCATTTACTACACGCCGCCGGGTGGCAAAGTCACCGTGAACCTGGTAGAGACGCCGGGGAGCGTGCAGTATATGGTGCAAGACACCGGCATCGGCGTACCGCGGCGCGAGCAGCGGCACTTGTTCACTAAGTTCTACCGGGCGGAAAATGCGCGGCAGGCGCGGCCGGATGGCACCGGGCTGGGGCTGTTTATGGCTAAGAAAGTTGTGGCGGCACAAGGCGGCGCAATCATTTTCGAAAGCGAAGAAGGCAAGGGCAGTACCTTTGGCTTCCGCTTCAACAAACGCACGCATGCCGTCCCAGACGCATCTCGTACCCAGGCGGCGTAAGGCCTGTTCGGCGAGGTGAGCCCTCTGCTATACTTCTGGCATGACAAAAAAACCTGCTTTGCAACCGGCACAAACCACAACTAAACGTCGTTCTATGGGCAACTCCAAGGCGGCAGGAGTTTTCGCGGTGAGCATGGGCGTGGTGATGCTCTTGGCTGGAGTTTTCTTTGGGCTGAGGGGAGTGGTCGGACTGTTCGGTGTCACAAACAGCCAGCAGCTGAGCGGTAGCTTTGTGGCCGACGAATGTGTGTCCACCAAAGGGCACCGGTACGAAAGCACCGCGTATGCTTGTAGCGGCACGTTCACGCCCACAGATACCGCCTTGCAGCCGGTAGACCACCGTATGGTAGATAGTGAAGAGATTCACGCTTCTACTAATCTTGACCCTGGAGTGGCCTACCCCAGCTACGCGCTAGTCCCAGACCTATACGTGCAGCCAACGGCTACCGACGATGTGCTTATCGTCGGAGACGGTAACTCGGAAAGCGGGCCTAGATTTCTAGGGATTGAGAACCTGATACTTGGCGTTGTCCTGCTGGCCTGTGGCATTGGACTGCTTATCGACCTTCATCGAGGCCCGGCACCCAGAACGCGCCCATCATAAGTAGTATTGAACTCCGTGGCTCAAGGGTGAATGACCCGAATCACGAAACCTCACCCCCGTCATTTCGACCGAAGCGTAGCGTAGTGGAGAAATCTTCCAGCTAGTTACCCCTAGTGCGGGAAGATCTCTCCACTTCGGTCGAGATGACAACGTCTCTGTTGGGGTTTCGTGATTCGGTTGAATGCTGTTGATAATTAGTCAATATGCTTGTGTTATATATTGACAATTTAAAGTGTTTGTGGTAGTATATATACATCCTTGTTAGGGAGCGTGTGAGATAACTCCATAACCGGAAGGGGGCTCCTCTGTGCACAACAGAGAGTCTATTAAAAGGTGGAACAAAACGGTAGGCACAGATGGCGACATCTGTGGTTTTTGCTGTTTTTGGGCCGCTTTCCGGGAGTTTCGTAACAGGGGTACGTTTACAAGTCAGATCATTAGTTTACACTTTCCTACGACACCAGACCGTACCTTCGCCGGCCGGGCAGAGCCCGACCTCTGAAGGCACTCTTGGCACCCTGCGTTGTTGGCTCAGCTGCGATGCTCCGGCACCGTACTTCTGTACGGCTTGTCCGCTTCTCGCTGGCCGCCTAGCAGAGCACTCAAGTCTGGCGCCGTAGGATGTTTACCTCTGTACCGCCAGGGCAGAACAGGGCGACTCCGCTGTTTGTACGCGTAGTGCTGCCAAACGTTTCTCACCTACAGACAGCTAGCAGTATACTGCTAGCGTCGTTATCTCACGGGAGAGAAATCGCAGCATATACACCTACAGATAGCGCGAGCCGTCCCGTTCTGCCCTGGTCGAGCATAGCCTGGTTGGCTGGTATGCAAATACCACCCTGGGCGGCTCCCGGTGCAGAAATGTAACGCTTACGTGCTTTTACAAGCACAACCCTATTTGCATATAGTTTTTTGTTTGCTTGGAAATCCAAGCAGTTGTGTCGTTTTTCTACGTACCTGTCGAATCTCACCCGCTTGGGCGTGACAGCGTGCCTGCAACTTGTTTGCCGGCAGCCTGTCACGTCCCAACAACAAGGGGAATCGTGAACTCTCGGGATGGTCCCGGGCAGTATGGTTCCCATTAGGAGGGGATCGGCATGTCGTACGAAAAGCGCAACATCCTCCGCCGTACCATCGGCGTGGCGGTGTTCTGCTACCTGTTCTACCAGGTCGCCTGGCACAAGGAGTGGTTCGCCGTCTTCGGCAACCAGCCTCTTGCTAGTGCGATTTTCCTGGTGGTTCTGGTCGTGGCGATTGTCTTCGTGGGGTGGCTCTTTGGCCACAGCGCGACGATGACGTCCGGGCAGTACCGCCTGAGGGTAGGCCTGGCGATTTTGCTGGGGCTTGGCTGTGTGTGGACCTACAACTTCATCGTCGAATCGGTGGACTGGTGGTTCGTGCTGGTCATCCCGCTCGGAATCGTCGGCCTGGTGGTCCTGTGGGCGTTCACGACGTGGAACGATTTGCCCTCGCGGGTGCCGTTCTTCGGCAAGAAGGCGACCACGACCACTTCGGCTCCTGCTCCGGCTACCGTGCCGTAGCTCTAGCTACCTGCTCTTGATCGACCAAGCGTAAATACCGGTCGATTGGGTTTCGGCACACCACCCGCCACTTGGCGAAGCGTGTGCACCGAGCACTGTCCTGAGGAGGGAAAGTGCCCAGTAGTAAGCTTAAGAAGAACCTGCTTGTGGCCGCCACTGGTGTGCTGCTTGCATCAGCTGTTGTGGCATGCGGCTCGGCTTCGGCCGACAGCCCCGCCACGACCGAGGTCGCTTGCAGCGACGTCGCGTCTCAGCTCACGGATGCCCAAACGCAACTCACCGACGCGCAAGCGGCGGCGAAGGATGCCCAAGGCACGCCCAGCGAGACTGACGCGAACAACGCAGCGACATCGGCACAAGCCAAGGTCGACGGTCTCAATGCCAGGCAGACTGCCTGCGCTCAAGAGGCGCCAACGTCGGCAACGGCTTCGACGACCGAGGCCTCGACCACGGCCAGTTCGACGGCATCGTCCACGACTGCGGCGCCCTGTGCCGACACGTGGGTGATTGGTCTGGGTGTTCCGGCGGACGCCAACGGCAACTGGTTTGCTGGCGGAGTCCCCGAGATTAGCTCGGCCAGTACCGACGAAGAGGCTAAGTCCGCCACTCTCGTTTGGGAGGACAAGGCCAAGTTCTATGTCGGTACGCTTGTCGGTTCTGCAGCGTACACGCTGCAGAAGACGGTCGATCCCGCAACCCTGCGCGATTCCAACGGCTGCGCCACTACGGCGGCCGTCGCCTTGGACACGGAAATTCGGCTTGTCATCGCCAATGGTCAGCCCGCGGTGGACGAGGCCCCTGTTGACGCCACGAACTCCGGCACCGCCGAAGGGAATGTCGTTGCCAGCACGGCCCCGGGCATCAACGGTGACCGCAAGGCCACACGCTTCACGAGGCAAGACGGGAGTTACGTCTATGTCATGGGCCGCTGTGGCAACGCTGTTGCGGTCGGGACTCCTCCTGTCGCGGTAAGCGTTCTTGCTCCGGCTCCTGCGGTCATCGTGGTGGTCGAAGAGGCTCCGCCGGTCGTCGTGACCAGTGAAGCTCCGTCGTCCTCGGAGACCACCGTGCCATACACCCCGCCGACGACGGTCATCACGACCACGCCGCCCGCTGGGAAGCAGGCGAGCGAGCAGGTCGACGGCGGCTCGTCTCGGGGCGAAATGGGGGGTGCCGGTTCCGGCAGCTACTCTGACCGCGGAGGTCAGGCTGTCACGACCGGTGACTACTCCGCTCCCGCGGCGCCTCCGGCTTCGGCTGGACAGCCCGCCGGTCCTGGGGCAGTGGCAACCACGAGGGACTCCAATCCCCCGTCAGCTACCGCCAGTGTGGAGCAGACGCTTCACACAGACAACCCGACGGCGGAGTAGTTTCTGAGGTTTTTCGGACATTCTCCTGTCGGGGGGAGACTACAGCATAGCCTTTCGGCTATGAAGTGTCCGGGAAACGATGTTTTCTGAGTGTAATCGTTGACTTCGGTCGACGCCAATATATGCGAAAAAGGTAGCACGATTTTTCGTGTGGCAAGCGTTACGCCGTGTGCGGTAATGGTCGATGTTGACTGGTCAAGGTTCGAAGGCTTCCAGCCCTCACCCCACACCAGTCTTCATCACCATTACCGCGCATTACCCCAAGAATAAGACAAGTACCAAGTTTCAGGTTTCAAGTTCCAAGTAGGGAACGGGAAGCTCACTTGATACTTGAGGCTTGAAACTTGGTACTTGGACGAAGTGTTTGCTAATGGTCTGATTTGTCCCGAGCGGCTGGACGGCCGCGTTCTTTAACAACCCGATACCTGATTGCATTACCCCGGCATGCCTCCGCTGTGCGTTGTCATTCCAGCGAAGGCTGGAATCTAGTGCTTGTTTAGCTGCCTGCGGCATCCCGTTTACCTGGATCCCAGCCTTCGCTGGGATGACAACACGGAAATGGCGAGAGGGAATGACGGAAGTGTAATGTGCTTGTGTTTACAACGTAGCCCATAATATTGACAATATATAACCTTTATGCTACAATGTAACTAAGGATTGGGTATAGATACTCTTGCAGTGAGGCAAGGGCTGTATTCAAGGTGTTATTTAACAACTCAAGCAACCGATAACTTACTAAATTCATTACTAGTACCTTTTTAGGAGGTGATATGAAACTTTTCAAACGCATCTCGAAACGGACTATGGTTTTTGTGGCTGGCGCCTTGGTGGCTGCCGGTGTCGCAACTGCTATACCAGCTATAACCAAGGCTGGTTTCGGTCCGGATCGACCAACCAAGGCGTACTCAGACGGCGTAGCCGGCTTTGACCACGTCACATTCAACTCGTTCACTGGTGTCCCTGGCATCGGTGACGAACGCCATTTCTTCAATGGCAAATACGAAGACGCGGGCAGCGTATTCGCTGACCCAATGCCCCAAGTAAAACAGGACGATACATTGACCCTGCAGGTCTACGTCCACAACAACGCAGATTCTGCACTGAACGACGCTCCGGGCAACCCGGGCATTGCTCGCAACACCAAGGTCCGTGTCGCACTGCCGACCGGTACCGCAAAGACCCAGCAGGCAACTGCGTACATTTCGGCCGACAACGCGCAGCCGCAAAGCGTCTTTGACACGCTCGACTTCGGTGCCGCCAACGGTGGTTTCTTTGCAGTCGAATATGTTCCAGGTAGTGCTCACATGAAGACTAACTTCACTGACGTACCCCTGAGCGACAGCGTCGTAACCACCGGTGCCCCTATCGGTACCCTGGCTGCAGACGGTAACCTGAAGGGCTGTTTCAAAGAAATGGCTCTCGTGACCCTGAAGGTCAAAATCAAGATGCCAAACTACGTCCTGACCAAGCAAGTCCGCACCAACAGCGTCAATGTTACGCCCGGCACCTATGCCGACACCAAAGACGCTGCAGCCGGCGACGTAGTCCGTTGGGCTTTGCACTTCCAGAACTTGGGCCAGACTCAGCTGAATAGTGTCGCTATCGCTGACCACATTCCTGCCGGCCTGACCGTACAGCCTGACTCGATTCGTACGTCTAGTGGTACCAAAGTGCCGAACTCGGCTATCATCGACAATGGCCGGACCATTAGCGTCAATATCGGAGACTATGCTGCGGGTGCAGGTAACTACATTTACTACGACACCAAGGTCGAAAAGCCTGCTGACACTGTTTGCTCTAAGCAGACACTGACCAACACTGCTTACGCGACCCCACAGGGTTACGGCGCAGTGTATGACACTGCGAGTGTGACGGTGCCGGGCAACGAATGTAAGCCGACCCCGAACCCGAAGTACAGCTGTGACTTGCTAACGGTGACCAAGGGCGACAACCGCAAGATTACCGCCAGTGTCGCGTACACCGGTACCAACGGTGCCACGCTAAAGACTGTTACGTACAACTTTGGTGATGGCAGCACGCCGCTGACCACCGACAAGACCAGCGTTAGCTATCAATACGCAAAAGATGGTACGTATGCCGTGTCTGCAACCTTGACCTTTAGCGTCAATGGCGCGGACAAGACCGGTGTTACCAGTGCCGCTTGTGCGCAGAGTGTGACGTTTACGACGCCGACTCCCCCGGTAACGCCGCCAGTTACGCCTCCGAGCGAGCTGCCGAACACTGGTGCTGGCAACGTCATCGGCATTTTCGCCGCTGTCGTAGCTGTCGCTACGGTCGGGTATCGGTTGTTCTTGAGCCGCAAGCTTGCTCGCTAAGTCTAGAACGCTAGACGCAACCACAGAGCAGACTGACCGCTCTCCTTGCAAAAGCCCCACATGTTCCATGGTGAACGGTGGGGCTTTTTGCGCACGCACCTCGGTGTACCGCTCATTGCAAGGACGGACCTTGCAACAAGGTCCGTCCTTGCAATGAAGGCATGTCTTGCGGAGACCGGTGTTGTGAAAAAGAATTTGACGGTTGCTGTAAACTTTCTTACACTCTTTGTCTAAAAGGTGACCTACCATAAAAGCATTGGAGAAAGTGCGGAAGGGAGAGCGTAGCGGAGTAATTGGTGTGCGGACGTAAGCATACAAAAATCTTGTTCCAGGTGGGAATACTTATTTTTTCAGAGACGGCAACAACAGGAGGGGGCGTATGAAACTACAAAGATTTAAGAAACTCGTGCAGGCCAGCGGCATTGTGACCGGTCTGGCTATTGTCGCGTTCGCGGTCGGCACGCTGTTCAACCTGAACGGCAGTAACGCGGCGGCATCGGACTGCTCGGCAAACGCAATTATGAAATGTGGGGCTTCTGACCCGGGGACCTTCGTAAATAAGATTCGGTCCGGTAATGACGGTCAGAACCCAGACCTCGCGACCATTTATGCGGCCTATGGGCTGACTGCGGACAAATACGACCGCTTCGCCACGACATCGAAGGCGGGCACGGCGTACAAAGACGGCCGTATCGTTGTCGATGGCCAGGTAGTCGCGACGAACGTTTCAAGCATCGGTCGCGTGCAGAAAAACGGCGACCATGCCAAGGATATCGGCGGTACGACATACTGGGAAGGCTCCAACCAGACCGCCTTCGCGAGCAATTCCATACCGGTCATGGTGCTCCTGGACGGCAATGGCACTATGAAATTCGCTGTCCTAGGCGACTGCGGCAACCCCATGAGCGGCACTGTAACGCCTCCGCCAACCCCCCCAACACCTCCTACTCCTCCACCACCCGCTCCAGTCGCCGAATGTAAGCAACTGACCGCCGCAGCCCAGAGCCGTACGGTATACCGTCTAACCGCTACTGCAGCCGTTTCCGGTGGTGCATCGGTACTTGGTTACGACTTTACGGTCAAAGACGCGAGCGGCAACGTAGTTGCATCGCCAAAACTGGAGGGTGATGGCCTGACGGCAGCGACGGACGTGACACTAAATACACCAGGCACCTATTCGGCGAGCGTAGCAGTGCGTACGACCATCGGTGTCAAGACAAGCACTGCATGCGCGACATCATTTACGGTCGCGCCGGCTCCCGAGGCTGCCTGCAAACAGCTTACGGTAGCAGCGCTCGACCGTACCACATACCGCCTGACCGCTACCGCGACTGTTTCTGGAGGCGCTTCGGTGCTTGGATACGACTTCACAGTCAAGGACGCTAGCGGCCAGACTATCGCTTCACCAAAACTTGAAGGCGACGGCTTGACCGCAGCCACAGACGTGACAGCTGAAACACCAGGCAACTACACAGCGGCCGTAACGGTACGTACTACCGAAGGTCCTAAGAGTGGCGGCGCATGTACTGCGAACTTTACTGTTCCCGAAAAGCCAGTACCGCCGGTACCTTCCATAAAAATCGTGAAGGATGTCGATGGAGTGAAGCAGAAGCAAGTCGCGGTCGGCCAGACCTTTGTCTACCACATTACCGTTACGAACGATGGCAAGGTAGACTTGACGAACGCAGTCGTAACCGACCAGCCGCCAGCTGGCGTCACGCTGCTGAGCGCCGACAAGGGCACGATTTCGAACAACACCTGGACGTACACTATCCCGAGCCTGAAAATCGGTGAAAGCGCTACCTTTGCACTGACCGCCAAGGTTGACGCCTATGTCGCCGGCGCACTTGTCAACACCGCATGCGTGAATGTTCCTCCGACAATCCCGGAAAAGCAGTGCGATACGGCGACGGTAAGCGTCACGCCACCGGTAACGCCTCCGCCAGCTCCGGTATTGCCGAACACTGGCGCCGGCAATGTAGTGGGTATCTTCGCCACTGTCACGATATTTGCAGCGCTGGCGTACCGCTTCTTCCTCGGCTATCGCCTGAGTAAACAGAATCAGTAGCAGGCTCTGTGCACACAAAACACCCTCTTTTTGGAGGGTGTTTTACTTTGTCGGGAACTAATGCTCCGACACCCGAATCACGAAACCCCACCTCTGTCATTTCGACCGAAGCGGAGCGAAGTGGAGAAATCCTCCATATAATCACCTCTGTAAGGGAAGATCTCTCCACTGCGGTCGAGATGACGGTTGCCTCTGTTTTAGTTTCATGATTCGGGTTTTGACACCTTGCCGTTTAGCATAAGCTGTGCGAAAATAACATCACGAACCTATTGCACATCTTTTCTCTATTACGGCCAAACCTGGCGGCATCAGGCACGAGGAACACTCGTCGACGTAACTACGGTTACGCCTCCTCCCCTTCCGCGCACCTGCTAGTCGCTAGCGCGGCCCTCACAACGAAAAAAGATATACAATAGGCCCGAAGGAAACACTTTACACAAATATGAAACATCTGCGTGGCATACGACTAAGCTCGATAAAACACACTGTGGTTTTCGGGTTTGGGGTACTAGCGCTTACGCTCAGTCTGGCCTGGGTCGGCCTGGTACACGTACCGAAGGCACTTGCTGCTCGCGATTGCGACAGTAACTCCATAATTTACTGCGGATTCGGTAGTAGCGGCGAATTCATTTCGCAGGTACGCACGAACGATAGCAAAAACGGTCACCATGACCTGCAGACGGTGTATGCACACTACGGCTTAGAACCCGCCGATTACGACCGGTTCGTCAGCACGGCCCGACCGGCCACGGCGTATCGCGATGGACGGTTAGTGGTAGACGGGCAGGTTGTCGCGCGTGACACAAACAGCATTGGTCGCAACGCCTCTTCCCAAGGTAGTGGCTACTTTACGCTGAACATCGGCGGCACGAATTACTACGGTAACAACAATGCACAGACATTTGCTAATGATGGCCTGCCGGCGATGGCGATGTTCGACGCTCAGGGTGCGTTGGAATTTGCGGTCCTGACGGCTTGTGGCAACCCCATAGGCAATACACCCATCCGGCCCTCGTACAGTTGTGATTTGCTGCAATCGAACGCCGTTGCCAACCAACCGGGTACCTACGAGTTTTCGACAGCTGTCAGCGCGGGCAACAATGCCTCTATCGCCAAGGTTGTGTACGATTTCGGCGATGGCAAAACGGCGACCGAGGCCAACCCGCAGACCAAAGTGCGCCATACGTACGCCAAATCCGGCAAATATACCGCTAAGGTGACCGTGTATGTGAACCTGCCGGGCAGTCAGCAGACGACGGTCAGCAGCGGCGGGTGTCAGAAGGTTATCGATGTCACGCTGCCGTTCTACCAGTGCCTGCAGTTGACGGGAGCTATTTTGGACGCCTCGAAGTACAAGTACCGGTTCGTGGCACAAGCCAAATCGGGCGGCGGTGCGCAGCTGACATCGGCCGATTTTGACATGGGTGACGGTACCAAACTGACCGGCATCAAGTCCGCAGCTGCCACGCCGAGCCAAGTGACGACGGATTATGCATACAAAAACCCCGGCAAATATAGTGTCGTGGCCACGCTCCACTTTTCGCTGAACGGGAAAGATGTGACCGCCACAGCGTGCCGGGCGGGAGTCACGCCTACGACGCCGCCGACACCAGAGTGCAAGCCCGGTGTGCCGGTCGGCGATGTGCGCTGCTCGCCGTGTCCGTACGACAGCACGGTCTCATCCACGTCGCCGGACTGTGTTGCGCCTGCTGCCACTACGCTGCCGAATACCGGGGCGGGCAACACCATTGCCATCTTTGGTGGGATAGCGGTCGTTGGGTTTATTGTGTATCGCCAGATTCTTTTTAGGAAGCATAAGGCGGCCTTCCGCGCGGCAGAAATGGGCACGTCGCCCTTACCACTTGGCCAGCCGCTTGACGAACAGGCGCCGCTGGCAGGCACGCCGCTCGACCCGCATCCACGCCGCCACCACAGCACCTTCCGCCGCCGCCGAATGTTCTAGGGGCAAGCATTGCGTAGTTCGTATAACGTATGGGCGGCAAGGGCAGAGCTGCTCTTCCTCTATACGAAATACGCTATACGTACTACTAAATACTATGCTTCCTGTGTATAAGCGCTAGCTTTGTGACCGGAATTATGCTATGTTACACATAGTTTCTAGAGTAATCGTGACTGACCGCTCCAAAAACAAAAACTGAACAAGTAGTAAACTGCCTGCAAACAGGTCTTCCTTTTTCGTATCTGTTATGCTATAATTTTGCAGTTGTTTTCGTGCGTTCATCAATTGTAAATAGATAATTGCTAATTGAAAATTGGAGCACAGCGACTCGGTCCCGTCGTCTAACGGTTAGGACACCAGGTTTTCATCCTGGCAACCGGAGTTCGATTCTCCGCGGGATCACCAAAAGAGACTCATCAGCATTTGATGGGTCTTTTTTATGCTCGCCAATGTGTAAAGCTCACTCATTTTGAGCGTTACAAAATTTATAATGACTCTTGCATTTCTCGTACTTCTGGACATACTGGTGGATATTACAAAGTATTTGCAAGCCAATCGACCGTAGCGCGAATAAATGCCTCCTTCCACAAGGGGTTGGTTAGCGTATGCGTTGCCTCCTCGATAATAATCAGCTCTTTTTTGGAGGCATTATCGGCAATGTCCAGGTACCCCTTAGATATTTTTAATGGAATAGTGGCGTCGTTCTCAGAGGCTGCCACAAGTAAACTGCCGCCGAATCTGCTAACCGCAATACCGGCCGGCGTGTCTTTGAGGTCGGTTATCTCGTGAAACTGCCTACCCTCATTAACCATGGTATCGGCCATGCTTAGGCGCATCATTTGCTCTGTATATGCGGCGGGAGCCCGAAATACTATACTTCTGATTGGTTTCTGACTCGTAGTGAGCGCGGCCAAAATGGCGCCTACGCTCGACCCTACGAGGCCGATACGGCTGGCATCCACGCCGGATTGGCTGATTAGAAAGTCATAAGCGGCGACCGCGTCGCCGATTGCCTCAGTAACAGTGGCTACGTTAAAGTCACCTTCACTTTTGCCGTGACCCCGCATGCTTACGGCAAGGCCAGCAATGCCACGCTTTGCGAGCTCCTCTAGTAAGGGCACATAGCCCGTCTCTGAGCTAGTCATGCCATGGAAAGTGATAACGCCAGGTAGCGGCTCTGATGCTTGTTCTGGCATCACGAGTGTTGCGTGTATTTTTAGGTGGTCGCTAGTAGAGAATGTTACTTCTTTCATGGCCCTAGTATACACAAGGCGTCAGTAGTGAGAAGAATCGAGTACTACTAATCGTTTACTGAATTGCTGGTTCCAGCATGTTGTCTCCTCCCAGATAAAGTCCTAGTCCGACTCAACCGGTCGTGTTTATATCTGTTAAAGACGCTCTACGCAGGAAGCTTACAGAGGTCTTCCCAGGTCCTTGGCGGGCAAGTGAGATGCCTGTGTGTTCGCTTGGTGGGGGAGGGGCTATTGTAATTTACTCAACTTATAACGATTCGGAAAAGGCGATGACTTTTCGGGTGCTTTGTGTTTCTGGCCAGATGTGTATCTGCTTATGTTTGCTACTGCAATTCCGAAAGTTGTTCACAGGGTCGTCCACGCAAATGCTTCGCAGCGCTGATTCTTTGCTTGACCCAGGCGCTTTGCTCGCGTTTAATAGGCCCTATAAAAGAGGAGTACCTGTGAAGAGTAGATTCGTACGAAGAATAGGTTTTGCTATCGCGGCTGTGTCGCTGCTGACAGCCGGTTTGCTAACACAAATGGCATCGGCGGCGACACCGGGCTTCAAGCAGTCGAAGGCTGTAGAAGTGAACACAGGCACGACCGCCAGTGCGGCGCTTACCAGCGCGGCGACGGCCGGCGACCTCATAGCTGTGCAGGTGCTGTGGAGCAATACCGGCACGGTAACTATCAACGATAGCCGTGGTGACTCATTCGCCGCTGCGACGACCCGCACCACCTGGGGTACGAGCTGGAGTGTCCAGACGTTCTACGCCAAGAACATCGTCGGTGGTACGACGACCGTGACGGCGACGTTCGGCACTAGTCTGACTGATTTCGCTATCGTGCAGGTGCACGAGTACAGCGGCATCGACAAAACGAATCCGCTCGACGGGAATGTCAGCGCCGCTGGCACCACCACGACCGCGAACAGCGGCAACCTGAGCGTTACCGGTACTAACGACCTGCTTTTCGCCGGTGGTGGCGCATACGGTACGCTCGGGACTGCGCCGAGCGGTTGGACCGCCCGCCTGAACACTTCCGGCAACCGTACGTACGAAAAAGTCGCCACTGGTGCCGGAACGTACAGCTTTTCGACCAGTGCCACGGGCAACCGGTGGGTTATGCAACTGGTGGCCTTCAAAGCCGACACCGGCGTCGATACCACCGCACCGTCTGCTCCTGCTACCTTGAGCGCTACGGCCGCTTCGAGCTCGCAAGTCAACCTTTCGTGGGCTGCAGCAACTGACAATGTGAGCGTGACCGGGTACCAGGTCGAACGTTGCCAAGGCGCAAGCTGCTCCAGTTTCGCCCAGGTCGGCACGACCACTACCGCCACGACTTTCAA
The DNA here is from genome assembly GCA_039809105.1 of Saccharimonadales bacterium (SeqCode). Taxonomy (GTDB): domain Bacteria; phylum Patescibacteriota; class Saccharimonadia; order Saccharimonadales; family UBA4665; genus JBDHUJ01. The sequence continues at coordinate 1,079 of JBDHUJ010000008.1, read as the reverse complement.
CGACACTGGCTTAACGGCTTCGACTTCGTACAGCTATCGCGTACGGGCAACCGATGCAGCGGGGAACTTAGGCAGTTACTCGCCAACAGCTACCGCAACTACCCAAGTCGCATCCGACACAACTGCTCCATCCGTACCGACTGGCCTAAATGGCACCGGCACCTCTGTTTCGCAGACGAGCCTCAACTGGACTGCCAGCACTGACAACGTGGGTGTAACCGGCTACAAAGTCTACCGTAACGGCGCCCAGGTCGGCACTACCGCCACGACTTCCTACACCGACACGGGCCTGGCTGTGAATACCAGTTACAACTACACCGTGAGCGCTTACGACGCTGCTGGTAACAACTCGGCACAAACCAGCGCCGTCGCTGTCAGTACGTTAGCTGACACAACAGCGCCAACCGTACCGGCGAACCTGAGCGCCACCGCTGCTTCTTCGGCCCAGGTCAACCTGAGTTGGAATGCCGCCACCGACAACGTGGGCGTGACCGGCTACAAGATTTACCGCGGCGGCAGCGTGCTTGCAACTACTACCGCGACTTCGTACCAGAACACCGGCTTGACCGCTGGCACAACATACAGCTATACCGTCTCGGCGGTAGATGTTGCCGGTAATGAATCTGCCCAGAGCACTGCCGCTCAGGCGACTACACCGGCTCCGGACACGACCGGCCCGGCCGTTTCGGTAACGGCGCCAAGCACGGGTACGACTGTTTCCGGCACGGTGAATGTAACAGCAAGTGCGTCGGATAGCGGCAGCGGTGTGCACGATGTACAGTTCTACGTCGATGGCAACGCGGTCAGCGATGACACGACTTCGCCGTACTCATACTCGTGGAACACTACTGGTGCCAGCAACGGTTCACACCAGCTCAGCGTTGTCGCGACCGACAACGCCGGTAACATGACAGTAAGCGCTACCGTTACGGTTACGGTGAGCAACACCAGCGGCGGTTCCGTCCCCAACCCCCTCAAAATCATGCCCCTCGGCGACTCCCTGACCCAGGGCGGCGTCAATGGCAGCGCCCCTGGCGGGCTCTATGCGCCCACCGTCAACGGCTACCGTTTGGATCTCT
>JBDHUJ010000007.1:0-50834 GCA_039809105.1 Saccharimonadales bacterium (SeqCode) | reverse complement strand
AGCCAGCACTTTTTATTCCCAGGAATATCTGGTAGTTTTGACATTGGAACATCTCCTCTGTACTTGTTAGGTTTGCACTTACAAGTTTACGGGATGTTCCGTTTTAGTTTAGTGAACCCAGTAGGTGGTCTTCCCGTCTTCACTGGTAAAGAACAGGTCCGGGTTCGTGTCGCGTAGTGAATCGGTTATGCGCTTCGTGTCCAGTAGGCCTAGTCCGAGTACTCGGGCAAGCTCGGCCCGCGTCACCGGCCGAGGTAGTTCATCCAGCACGTCTCCGCCGGGCACTGGCGTACCGTAGGGGCGGTCAAATATGACCGGCTCAACCAATAGCTCGTCGCTCAGGTCGGTGAGTTTTGTCATCTCATCGAGAGGAAGCGCGTCTGGTTCTGGACAATCTTCGGAGGTCATAATTTTGTATATATTATACTAAAGTTGCCAAAAAGTAAACATAGTTACAGTAGAATAGTAAAGTATTTGACTAAAATACAAAAAGAGATTAAAATATACATTCGTAAACTAAGTTAGCATCGACACACATGACTAGCACTGAAGATTCTATTGCCCTTCCCCCGCTTGGTGAGCGCGGACGTATTTATGGTGACGCCTATCTGGCTCACGTTAGCTTGACGGCCGAAATAAGCGACGGTGAAGCTACGACTGAACAGGCTGCCGAACTGCGAAGGACCGAACTATTAATGGACTTATCTGCCCGAAACGGTGCTGCTCGCGAAGACTTCGCTGCCGTTGCGGACTTTGTGCCAGACGACCCACACACTACCACTAGGGCTGACTTGTGGAGCCTTCGTGCGGACCCTGACCTAGAGGTACTTTATCCGGACATAGACGCCGAGCTAGCTAAGTATCCTTTACCCCCTACTTACGACCGCGAGACCCGCGACATGGCTGCGTTCCTGCTTCGCATGTCGAGTGGTGAACACGTCTTTGCGGCGACTGATATTACGTTTATCGCTGAGCCTGGCGAAGCAGGAACCCTCTCCTCTGCTGCGGCAACGAACGAAAGAAACGACGACCCAGAACATATCGAGAGACCTATTGAGGGAAATGGCATGCCTGTTGCGGAAAGTTCGGTGGACACCGGGCAAGAACGGCGTGAGAATGGCCGCCAACCGCTCAGCGTAACGGTGTACAAGGGCGACTCTATGCTTGTGCTTGATGGCAATGAACAGATTGCTTTGAGTAGGACGCTTGGTAACACGAAGCGGGACGTCACAGAGGAAGCAGAAGTCGAACGTGCCCGTTTATCGGCTCTTGAAATCTTGGCCGCCAATCCCGACCATGTGTTTTATACGGCCGAGTTGTATGAAAGGGTATTCCCTGGGCAAAAGTTTGGCGGGAAAACTTCCAGCACATGGGAACATTATGTCGGAAAATTCCTGGAAGATACATTGCTGTATGGTGGCAGGCCGATAGTACGCGTCGAACGGCCAGTGCCACGCCGCAAGACATATCAGCTCGGAGACTTTGCGCCCATATTCAGTTACGAAGATGGTGTTTCTGGAGCGGAGCAAGATGCGGCCTTCAAGTTGCCTGACGGCTCACTACTGGGTGGTATGGCGGGTCGTTTAATGCACCGATTGGTGAAGGCAACCGCCGAAAGTCCGTTCGGCATGAAAGAACTACATGAAATGTTGTCCACAATGGACGATATGTCGGCCGAAGAACGCGCGCGCATGGTCGACTCTCGCTCGACTTTGAGCGGTCTCGTGTCGAGTGTCCGGAGCGCCCTGCGTCAGCGTGAGGTTGACCCTGCGTACAAAATCCATGCCGTAGACGACCTGCGCGGCTCTGCCGGTGAAGCCAAGAAGCCGAAGCAATACTGGATAGAGTCCCTCTCTTATGATGCCGAAAAGCAAGCTGAGCTGAACGAAGCGTTCAGGGCGGTCGGATTTATCACAGACCGTCCCGAACTGTTTAGAGCTCTGGAGTTGCCTCTTTTGGATAAAAATGTTGCTACCGTACTGACGAAAGCGGTTCCGTATCACCTTGCGAAGAAGTTTGTCCCGTCCACCGAGACTGCCGAAATCGCTCTGAAGCTGCTTGCTCTGTGCGGAGAGGACGCATACATCGAAGCGCAAATGGACCGTCCCGAGACTGACCCATTGTTGCCACTGGTAAACTATTTGTTTGAACAAGCCGGAAAGGATGATTCGCTCTTTGAGGCTGCCCTGACCGCTCAGTTGACCAAACAGCGCAACACTGCCGAGGGCACGGAGCTGACATACGACGTACCGGGGCGTGGTGAAGTGACCGTGCTTCGTGGCGGGCAAACTCCGCCCGACGGTGATGGTGCCGATGTTGACAAATCTACCGCCGCAAAGCCACCGAAGAAAGAGAAAGCGGCCGAAGACCAGAAGGACAAAGGGACGGAAGGTGCCGAAAGCGAAGCCGATAAGGAACTCAAAGCTATCGTGGGCGAGGCGGCAATGGACATGGTGTATAAATGTGTCGCAAAAGTCGAAGAACAGCTAGCAGATGCCGATATGTCGGGTCAGGCAAAATTCAATATCTTTGAGGTACGGCGAATCTTCAGGGGCTTGACTATGGATAACATAAGGGAATATACCCATTTGGCATACGGCCGGAGCGACGTCCACGACCTTATGCCTAGCGACATAGCTACCATATACAGCATGAAGCACAAGGCTACTCGAAGGGCTATATCGAGGCATCACGATATCGTTACGCGGTATGCGGCTAGTCGGCTGAGCGGTCTTCTTGCTGCTAATGAAGGTGTAGCCTAAGTTTTAGGCCTCGAGTGTGACGCTCACGGGGCAATGGTCGGAACCCATGACTTGGGGGTGTATCTCGGCGGCTTTGACTTTGGATTTCAGGCTTTCGGACACCAAAAAGTAGTCTATGCGCCAGCCGACGTTGCGGGCGCGGCTGTTAGCGAAGTGTGACCACCAGGTGTAGTAGCCGTTGCCTTGCTTGAACATGCGCAGGGTGTCGACGAAGCCGGCGTCCAGGAAATTTTGGAAGCCTTCGCGCTCTTCGTCGGTGAAGCCCTTTTTGCCGCGGTTGGGTTTGGGGTTCGCCAGGTCGTCTTCGGTGTGGGCGACGTTCAGATCGCCACAGAATACCACTGGTTTGGATTCCTCGAGCCGTTTGCAATATGCCAGGAAGGCCGGGTCCCATTGTTTGTAGCGGAGTTGCAGGCGACCCAGGTCGTCTTTGGCGTTCGGGGTGTAGACGGTGACCAGCCAGAATTTGTCGAACTCCGCGGCCAGCACTCTGCCCTCTTTGTTCGGGTCGCCGAAGGTGTCGCCGGTGACGCCGTACTGTTTGATGATGTCTTCCGGAAAGCCATCTACCACCTGCAATGGTGGTTGCTTAGTGAAGATGGCCGTGCCGCTGTAGCCGGGTTTGTCAGCGCTGTACCAGAACTCGGTGTAATCTGGCAAATCCACTTCGACCTGGTCTTTGCGGGCCTTGGTTTCCTGCAGGCACAAAATATCCGGCTGCTCTTTGTCTAAGAATGGCTGCAATGCGTCCTTTTTCAGTACCGCCCGTATGCCATTGACGTTCCAACTATATATTTTCAGAGTAGCCATTTAGGCGTGGGCTTGCTTGAGTTTAGCGATGCGGACCTCGTGGTTTTCGAAGTCGTCGGTGTACTCGGTAAGTTTTTCGGTGCGCTTTTTGACTGATTTCATGTCGTGCTGCAGGTCTTTGATGTTTTCCCGTGCATCTTTGAGGTCACGGTTCGTTTCGGTCACGATGGCTTTGACGGTCTTCATATCGGTTTTCAGTTCCTGGATATCTGCCTCGATTGGTTTTAGGCGTTTGTCGAGAAGCGCGTCGACACTTTCGAGCAATAACGCGGTTTGAGATTCGAACCGTTCGTCCATACGGCCGACAAAGCGCTGTAGGTCATCATCAGTGTATTTCGCGTCACTCATAACACTTAGTATAGGACTGCCGCCAAGAATTGAAAACTGTGAAGTTTACTACGCGCTTCCCTGTCGTATCTGGTACAATAGACCCGATGGCATATAAACGAGTGCTTCTGAAAATCTCGGGCGAGCAGCTGGCTGGGCAGTACGAATTCGGGGTCGACCCGGAAATCGCGGCGTATTTGGCCGAAGAAGTTAAGAAAGTCGTGGCGACTGGCTGCCAACTGGTTATCGTCATCGGCGGCGGCAACATGGTGCGTGGCGAAAAGGTCGCCGGACATGGTATACGCCGCGTGACGGCCGACCAAATGGGCATGCTCAGCGGACTTATAAACTCCATGGCTATAACCGACATTTTCGAAGCGCATGGCTTGCCGACGCGCTGCCTGAGCAACGTCTTTGCCGAGCAGATTGCCGAAAGTTATTCGTATCGCTTGGCCGAAAAGCACCTGCAGAACGGCCGCGTGGTCATTGTGGCTGGCGGAATCGCTCGCCCATACTTTACCCATGATACGGCGGGCGTGAGCGTGGCGCTGGAGCTGGACTGTGAGGTGGTTTTGAAAGCCACGAAAGTCGATGGCGTGTACGACAAAGACCCCGCTGGCAACCCGGATGCCGTGAAGCTCGACGCCATGAGCTTGCACGAAGCAGTCACCAACCAGGCCGTAAAGGTTATGGATAAGGCCGCGCTGGGGTTGGCGCTGGAACAAGATAAACCTATTATCGTTTTTAACCCTATGACGCCGGACAACTTGGCAAAAATCGTCGCCGGCGAAGCTGTCGGCACGAAAATCGGCTAACCCAACTCTCAGAACCTCATGAGTCCCGTCATTCCGGGCTTGACCCGGAATCTAAAGGTTTGTGAGTATATTTAGGCTGTAGACCCCGGGTATAGCTTCACGCCGGGCTGGCTTTGATTGCTCTAATTACTTTCGCCAGCTCGGGTTCGGCATAGGTTTTCGCTTATCGCTCAAACATCAGGCCCGGGGTGACAGGGGTTTTGAGAGGCAGGTTAGGCTAGGCTTGACCGGTGGGGCTGGAGTCTTTAGGATATGGGGTATACACTAGCACGCCCGTTTGGGCAAAGGACAAACACATGGACCCACACTCGAATGCTCCCATACCACCGACTGCTGCTCCGCCCGAGCCACCGGCCGGCGTGTCAGGCCAGGCCGGCGCTCAGGCCATGCAGCAACCACCAGTTCAGCCAGCTGCACCTGCTGGGCTGCAGCCTTCTACGAGTGCGAATGATACTAATTTTATGCTTGGCGTCATCGGGCTGGTGATTGGTTTTGTCATAATGCCGCTTATCGGGTTCATTTTGTGCCTCATGGCCTATAAAAAGTCGAAACAGGCTGGATACCATAACACGGTGGCGTTGGTCGGCGCCTGGGTGCATGGCGTGCTGACCGCCCTGACGGCGCTGGCTATCATCTTCATCATCGTTATGTTTGCTGCTGTATCTCGGTAGCTGGGCGCCACTGGCGCCCCCGTTCGAATATCGTTTTCAACCAAATAAATAGAGCCTATCTTTCGACAGGCTCTATTTATTTGGCGGAGAGAGAGGGATTCGAACCCTCGATACCCTTGCGGGTAAACCCACTTTCCAGGCGAGCGCCATAAACCACTAGGCGACCTCTCCGTACATGGCGTAATGCTGTCACTGTCATCTCGACCCAGGACAGCCCAGTGGGCTGCTTCTGTAGGCTCGAGGAAACCGTCCTACGTATGGGGCCGTCGAGTTCCTGCTGGTATTGGAACTGCGGAGGTGAAGTGGGGAGATCTTCTCAGGAAAAACAAGGAAGATTCCTCGACTGCGCTCGGAATGACGGCTCCTGAACGTTTGACAGAGAGCATTATAGCACGAGGCGATGGCCGAGCTCTTCCTTTTTGACCTTGAGCGTAGCGAACGAGCCGAAAGGTGAGCTTTAGGGGATGGGAGGTCTAACTCGGATTTACTTCGAGTTAGACCGGGAAGGGCAAGCCCTTCCCTTCTAAATGTGGCGAAAAACACGTCAAAACACCTTGCGGAAGCGTAGTAACAGAGGTTACACTAAAGGTACGAATGGCTCTCATAGAACTGCAAGACGTCAGTAAACTGTACGGCTTCGGCGATGCTACCAATGTAGCGCTCGACGAGGTCAATTTGACGATAGAGCAAGGCGAATGCGTGGCGGTGATGGGCCCGAGCGGTTCCGGCAAAAGCACGCTTATGAACATGATAGGCCTGCTGGACCGCCCGACGAACGGCGATTACCACTTGGGCGGCCGCAAAGTCAGCCGGGTCCGGCCGGACAAGCGGGCGCGGCTGCGGCGTGACAAAATCGGCTTCATTTTCCAGTCATTCAACCTCCTTCCGCGTCTGACCGCCATAGAAAACGTCGGGCTGCCCCTGCTCTACAAGGGCGTATCGCTTGGCCGCCGCAACAAACTGGCGCGCGATATGCTGGAGCGGGTGGGCCTGGGCGACCGTATTTACTACTACCCGCGGCAACTTTCGGGCGGCCAGACGCAGTGCGTGGCCATCGCCCGGGCGCTGGTGAACCAGCCGCAGATTATCATCGCCGACGAACCCACTGGCAACCTCGACAGTAACGCATCACGCTTGGTCATGGAACTGCTCAGCGAAATCCATAAGATGGGCAATACCATTATCTTCGTCACACATAACCCCGAACTTACCCGCTACGCCACCCGTGTGGTGTACATGCAGGACGGCGCCATAAAATACGACGAAAAGACGCGGCTCGGCGAAGTCGGCCGCTACGCCCGCAGTGTCATGTACGCCGTGCCCGAAACGACCATGGAAGACGACCTGGCCGGCGTGTCGGCGCTGATGACCGCCCTGCCCCAGAAAGACGCCGAAAAGCCTGCAAAACCCAAGAAAAAACCAGCCAAGAAGACACGTCGCAAGAAAAAGCCTGCCGCCAAGGAGCGTGCGGCATCATGAGCACATTCAGGAACGGCAACCTAAAGATGGCCGTCGAAACGCTGCGCAGCAACAAAGCGCGGAGTTACTTGACCATGCTCGGTATCGTCATCGGCGTTATGGCAGTGATACTGGTCGTCTGTATCGGCCAAGGGGTCAAGCAGCAGATTTCGCGGCAGATAGACCACTTCGGAGCCGATATCATCACGGTGCGGCCGGGCGCTAGCGCGCAAGGGTTCGATACATCCAGCCTGCTGAGCGGGAACGGCCTGCCCGGTACCAGCAGCGTGCTGCTAAATACGGCGGATGTCGACACAGTCAGCCACACGGAGGGCATCGCCTACGCCGTCCCGCTTGCCATCGCCAGCGGGAGTGTCAAGGGCGACCACCTGGTCAAATCGCCGCTGGTTATCGCAACTGGCAACAACCTGCCCGACGCCCTAAGACAGCCTATGGCGAATGGCAACTTTTTCGACCCGGACCCCGGCCGGCACACGGTGGTACTCGGCTCGGCCATCGCCCAACAACTGTTCGACGACGAAGCGCCGCTCGGGCAGACGCTGACGTATCGTGGCCAGGATTTCATCGTCAGCGGCGTGTTCGCTCCGTTCAGCAGTGCGCCGTTGTCGCTTTCGGCCAACTTCAACAACGCCGTCTTCCTGCCGTACGCTACTGCCCAGCAGCTGAACGGCGGTAACCTGGCGGTGTACCAGATACTGGTGAAATCGAACAGCGCAGCTACTGCGGCGGCGGTCGCCAAGGCTATAGACGGGCGGCTCGAAACCGAGCATGGCGGCGCCGACCAAATAAGCGTGCTGACGGCCGACAAAAGCAGCCAGGGCTCGAACGACATCATACATTTGCTGACGTTGCTGACGCTGGGCGTTGCCATCATCGCGTTCGTGGTCGGTGGGATTGGAATTATGGATGTCATGCTGGTGAGCGTGACCGAGCGGATGCATGAAATCGGCCTGCGCAAGGCCATCGGCGCGACCAAGCGGCAGATTATGCGGCAGTTCATGGCCGAAGCGTTCGTACTGAGTGCGACCGGCGGGGTAATAGCCGTGGTGCTGGCGGCGGTGGTTGTGGGGTTGATGCGCGTCTACAGTACGTTGCAGCCGGTGCTGGTGTGGCAGATTATGGTGGCCGCGCCGCTTATCGCCATCGCTGTTGGCATCCTCTTCGGTACTGCGCCCGCGCTCAAAGCCGCCCGCAAAGACCCCATTGAAGCCCTCCGCCACGAGTAGCGGTAATGAGGAAACCGAGATAGGTTTCCTCATCGCGCGGGGGTCGCCGCGGCGACCTCCGGCTGCTCCTTCCTGCAGGAAGCTGAAAAAATATCCCTGAAGTGAATTCAGGGATATTTTTGCTCTTACTTCATTCCGGGCTATGCCCGAAATCTATAACAAGGGGCGGACTCTGCTCTCTGCTCTCAAAACTGATGACTAGAATAACGAGACAATGGCGGCGAGGCCGGCCAGGGCCATGACGCCGGTGGTTATCCAGCCGATGGTGGTGGTAAGCTTGCGGTTGACCCAGTGGCCCATCACCTTTTTATTGCTGGAAATCTTGACGATGAAGAACAGGATGAACGGTGCTACTAAACCGTTGGCGACGGCGGAGTATATGAGCGCCTTTATGGGGTCGAGGCCGATGAAGTTCAGGCCCAGGCCTACGAGCATCGAGATTATGATAATGCCATAGAAGGCGTATGCCTGGTTGAGCCCGCGGTACAAGCCTTCTTTCCAGTTGAGTGATTCGGCGATAGCGTACGAGCTGGAGCCGGCCAGTACGGGGATGGCAAGCATGCCGGTGCCGATGATACCGCAGGCGAACAGGAAGTAAGTGGCGTTACCGGCGAACGGTTTGAGCGCTTCGGCCGCTTGGGCGGCGCTGGTGATTTCGGTGATGCCGTGCGGATACAAGATGCCGCCGCAAGCGGCGATGATGAAGAACATTACGAGGTTACTGAGCAACATGCCGGTCCAGACATCTATGCGCATGCTTTTGACGTCGGCGGGCGTAGTGGCGCTCTGCCGCTCTTTGAGCGTGGTCTTGCCCTGCAGAATCTGCTCCTCCACTTCTTGGCTGGTCTGCCAGAAAAACAAGTACGGCGAAATGGTGGTACCGAGGATGGCGCAGACGAGCAGGATGCTTTCTTTCGAGGCGTGCATTTGCGGTATCAGCGTGGCGTGCAGTGCTGCGCCCCAGTCGATGTGCGCCAGTAGCGACGACGCGACGTAACTGAGCAGCACCAGGGCCAGCCATTTCAGGTATTTCGCATAGCGCACGTAGGGTGTAAAAATTTGCAGCAGTAAACTGAGGACGGCGAAGCCCACCACTAGCCACCAGAACTTCAAATTGGGGTTCAGGAGCTGCACTGCCTTGGCCATGGCACCGAGGTCGGCGCCGATGTTGAAGGCGTTGGCGGCGAACAATAAAAGTGTGCAAAATTTGAGCACCCTTCTGCTATAAAACGCGCGGATGTTGCCAGCCAGTCCCCTGCCCGTCACCAGGCCGATGCGTGCACACATTTCCTGTACCACGCTCATGAGCGGGAAGGTCCATAGCGAAAGCCACAAGAAGCCGAAGCCGTACTGCGCACCGGTTTGTGAGTATGTCGCAATGCCGGACGGGTCGTCGTCGCTGGCGCCGGTCGTCAGGCCTGGCCCCAGCATGTGCCAGTAGTTTTTCGCCTTTTTGATACCCGGTGCGTTAGCGGCCGCGACTCGCACTTTATTGCTGACCTGTACGGTTTTGTCCAGTACGACCGCCGGTGCTTCCACGCCTTTGGTTAGGATTTTGTCGGCATCGATGGGTTTGTGCAGTATTTCGTTAGCAGAATGTGGCTTGTGCAGGAAATCGGGGTTAGGCTGCGCGCTACCCTGCTCAGTGTCTGCGACCGGTGTTTGTTTTTTCATTGTGCAATAAACGTAATCGGTTTGAAAGTATTGTAGCAAAAACTTGGGGCTACCGATAGTATGTGCTAGCTAGGCTTTTATCCAGGAGGGTATGTGCCGGCGGGTCACAAAATTCGCAAGTACGAAAACCAGGAACGCCAACGTCCCGAAAAAGCACGATAAAAGAAGTGTTAGGACAGCCAAGCCTATGATGGAAAGATTACGGAATTTGGCGTAGCGCCTGTCTTCTACTGACATGGGCTTGTGCAGTCTGTTTTCGTCGGCCGCGGTGTATTCCCATTGCCAGTAGCTGACGATGGTGAGCGCCAAGAAGTTGAGCGGCAGTATGATTTTGCCGAGCAATACATCCGGGTAGCTAGTGGCGATGCTGGTCGTAAGTGGCATGACGACGACAGTCAGCAGACGCAGTGTGTTTATCATGACGGCGTGTCGGTCCACGGCTTTGACGTATTCGAACTGGCGGGTGTGGACGGCCCACATGCTGCCGAGCATCAGAAAGCTGATGACGAAACCGGCGAAGCCAGTACTCATGTCGGTGAGCGCGTGCCACAGGTCGGCGCTGCTGGAAATGTGCGGGAAGTCGCCGACGTTCAAGTCCAGGATAAGCAGCGTCATGGCGATGGCGAAGACGCCATCGGTCAGCGCCTCTACCCTCCGGCTCGAAAACGTTTCGGATTGGGTGGCTGCTTTCTTCATGGGACTCAGTGTACCAGAGTGAGTCAGGGTAAAGGAAGTAGGGCAAAGGGCAAAGTTTGCGTGGTGCTACTCCCGGTCTACGGTGCGCAGGTCTCAACTGGCAAAAGACAAACTTTGCCCTTTGCCCTGCTTCCTACTGGCTAATTCAGGTGGAACCAGTGGGGGCCGAAGTAGTACCAAAAACGGTAGAGTATGAGCGCAAACATCAGGACGAACCAGAAAACGAGGATGTCGAGGTGGTGTTTACGGGCAAACGTACCTACTTTTTGCCACTGCGCAGATAGCCGCAGATAGCCTTTACCAAACAGGTAGAGTGCCAAGTACCACCAGAGCGTAGTCAGCGTTACGTCGACGCTGAGACAATATGGGCAGAGCGCGCCGATGCTGTACAGGCTCTGGTAAAACAGCCAGTACGCAAAGACCATGCCCAGGCTCAGGCCGGCTAGCATGCCCAGCCAGAACCAGCGTTTGTATTTAGCGCCAGCCAGCATGCCGACGGCGATGGTGATGATGACCGGGAAACCGACAAGCCCGACGATGGGGTTCATAAAGCCGAAAATGTGCGACTGGCTACTTTCCATGACGCTGCCGCAGTTGATAACCGGGTTCAGGTCACAGATGAACTGCATGTTCGGGTGCTGCAGAAGCTGTATTTTTTCGACGGTCAACATGAACGATGCAAAGAGCGAGACGCTGGCACAGACGATGAAAATCCACGGCAACCACTTTTCCAGCCGGCTCGGCTTTGCGATGGCTTCCTTCTTCGTTCTGCTTTCTCCGTTCGTCGTTCTTGCCGTCTTTGCCATCTATTCGCTGCATGCTCCCGTACTATATGTAGTGTTCGATTTTTCGGCCTGCGTTAGCGCGCCAGCCACCTGCTGCCCTGTCAGGGCATATCCGACATTATTGTACTGGGTAGAAGTGGCGAAGACAACTCCGTACACCGAACCGTCGGCGCCGATGACCGGCCCACCGGAGTTGCCGGGGATGATATGCGCCTGCAGCGAGTACACCTGGCGGCGGGTAATGCCCTGTCCGTAAATGTCGCGGCCGATGGCGGTGAACTGGTCGAGTATGGCGGCGCTTTGCGCATTGAACTCCCCGCCGCCGGGGTAGCCGAGTACGACCGCATTCGTCCCGGCCGCTTGGTCGGTGGCATTGATGGCAAGCGGCTTGCCAGCCAGGTCGCCGACTTGCAGGACGGCCAGGTCGAGCTGGTCGTCAAACCACACGACGCGGGTGTTATGGACGCCGTTCGCGTCGATGACTTTCGGGCTGCTCACCCCGGCGACGACGTGGGCGTTGGTGGCGACGCGACCATTTGAAACCACGAAACCGCTCCCGTCTACTATTCCGCCGCACCCCGTGCCCTCCACCTTTACCACCGAAGCACGCGAAGCGGCCACGACACTGTCGAACGAACCGAGCGATGGCAGTTGGGTCTGGCTGCCCGGGTGTGGTTCGAGCCCGGTGAATACTTGTGGGAAACCATTCGGGTCGATGAGTTTGTTCAGGCTGCCGAGCAGCTTTGTAGCTGGCGGCAGTTCGCGGTTCATGGTCGAGAGGATAGCGGAACTTTTGACACTCTGCTGAAACCCGCTGGCCGGCGCTAGGACGAGGATGGAGCCGATAAGCCAGGCGGCGAACAGTACGGTCACGACGGCCATCACCGAGCCGAGGCCACCGTCGACTTTGTCGACGCGCTCGTTCGTGAACCGGCGTTTCAGGTTTATGCCGCCCAGTTCGCCGAATGTCATGCACAGCAGGCTGACGCTCATGACGACCAGAATACTGACGAAGGTTTTGCTGAGCGAGGTGGACATGTGGCTGATGATGAGGTTGGAAAGCCATGAGCCCACGAAAAGCCCCACTATGAACCCGATGGTCGAGCCGGCCTGCCGCACCAGGCCTATCCGGTAGCCGCGCGATACGGCGGCGATGGCGAACAAGATGATGACGACATCGACGAGTGTCATGGCGTAGGGCTGGCTCCGCGGATGATACTTACCAGCAGTACGAACAGGCCGAGCGCTATGCAGTAGTAGCCGAACGGCTTCAGGTTTTTGCTCACGAAGTACTTATCGAGAAAACGGACCGAAAGATATGCTGCGATGCCGGCTGCCAGGCTTCCGGCTAATATCTGTCCGCGGATAGGCTCGACGGCGGCGCTGAAAAAGTCCGGTAGCTTGTACAGCCCCGCTGCGAAAATGATAGGCGTAGCCAGCAGGAACGAAAACCTTGCGGCGTCCTGGTGGCTGAGCCCGCTGCGCAAGCCCGCCAGCATGGTAACGCCTGAGCGCGATATGCCCGGAAACAGCGCTAGTATCTGTGCGAAGCCGATGGCGACTGCACGCCGCAGAGTCAAGTGGTCGCTGACCATGCGGACGGTCTTGCCCGCGCTGAGCTCTTCGGTGACTTCGGCACGGCGGCGCCGCGGACGGTTGATTTCGGCCACCGCGACAAGCGTGTCGCCGCGGATGAGCATGACGCCGTTGATGATTATGAACACAATGGCGAAAAAGCCGGTCGCGAAAATTGCCCGGAACTTATGCTCGAACAACAGGCCGACCAGCCCTGCCGGGATGGTCGCGGCGACGAGCAGCCAGGCCAGCCGGGCGTCGCTGTCGTGTGTAATGTCTTTGGTCTGCAGGCTTCGGGTGAACCCTTTCGCTATCCGCACCCATTCACGGCGGTAGAAGATGACCAGTGCTATGGCGGTCGCCAGATGCATCATGACCAGCAGGCTCAGGAATGGCGAGCTGCCCGCTGTTTGCTGCCGGGTCAGGTCGTGCCAGCCGAACAAGTTGGCTATGAGCACCGAATGTCCCAGCGACGAGACCGGAAACAGTTCGGTCACGCCCTGTAGTAGCCCCAATAGTATCGCTTCCCAATACGCAAGCATTGCTTCTAGTGTAGCAGATTGTGCTGTGCGAGGGCTGGGCACTGACCCGCACTCACTTTTTCAAAACTCAGGCTTTCCCTTCTTGTCATGCTGCCCAACCGAGCGAAGCGAAGCCCTGAACTTGATTCAGGGTCGTTTCAGCATCCATGCGGTACTACAGTCCGTGCCACCGTATGGGCCCTGAAACAAGTTCAGGGTGACAGAAAGTGAGTGTGGGCCAGCTGGACGACGAATGAATTATGGTATAGTAACAATCATCATGAAAATCGCCGTTATAACCTGCTATTTCGACCCCGATTACGTGCGGTCGCGCACTCTCCGAGCCGCCCTGAAGACAATGCCCGATGTAAAGATGGTGGTGCTCAAGAACACGCATAAGGGCATGCTGCGCTACCCGGAAATGCTCTGGAAAATCCTGCGCCTGCGCTTCCAGGAACACCCCGACGTGTACTTACTGACTTTTCGCGGGCAAGAGATTCTGCAGTGGGTGTTGTGGGTCGCCGGCAAAAAGCCGGTGGTGTTCGACGAGTTTATTATTCCTATCTTAAGTGCGACGAACGAAAACCACGCCAAGACGTTCACAAAGCGGGTGCACCGCATGCTCGCCAAGGCCAGCGTGCCGCTGTACCGGCACTGGCTGCGACGCAGTAGGTTCATTTTGGCTGATACGCAGGCACATGCCGAACTGTCGGCTCGGACGAGCGATATGAACCTGCGCAAATATGTGGCGTTGCCGGTCGGTGCCGATGAAACGCTGTTCAAGCCGGCGCCACCGAAACACAGCGATGTGTTCGAGGTGTTTTACTACGGCAACATGCTGCCGCACCAGGGGCTCGATACCATGCTCGAAGCGATAGACGCGCTGAAGGACCGCGAGGAAATACGCTTCCATGTGGTCGGCGGCAAAAAAGCTATGCAGACACGGATTCAGACCGCTATACAGAACGGTGCGCGTATAGAGTACGAGACGTGGGTGCCGTTCAACGCCTTGCCTGCGGCCATGCACAAGGCGTCGCTCTGCCTGGGTGGCCACTTCGGCAACTCGCAACAGGCGCACCACACCATACCGGGCAAGGTCTACCAGATGCTGGCTTGTCAGTCGCCGGTGGTCGTGGGTGCGAGTATTGCGACCGATGAGTTCTTCAGAGACAAACAAAACGCACTGGTGATTCCGCAGGGCGATTCCCAGGCGATTGTAAATGCTATTCTGTGGGCGAAGGAGCATCCGAAAGAGCTGGGTGTGATTGCTGAAAAGGGTCGCAGACTGTACGAAAAAGAATTCTCTACCGAAGCTATCGCCCGCCGCTTGCGTCCCCTCGTCGACGCCTTGTCATAGATAGCCTCTGTCCCTCCGTTGCGTCATTCCCAACTTGATTGGGAATCCAGGCCTCGTGCTTCCACAGTCTCACTTCGGTTGAGCTACCGCCATGCGTTACATGCCCATTGTCATCTCGACCAATGTGGAGAAATCTTCCCCTGTTTCTAGTGCTTGTCATCCCAGCATAAGCTGGCCTGACAAGTCTGAGCACGCCCGAACGGTTCTTGGCTGTATCCGGGACTGCATATCCGTGCACAGGGATAAGTGAGAAGCTTTGCAGACGGTTCCACATGGGTACCGTCTTCCAACATAGGACGTTCATTATCCTACAGGGAAACCCTGAAGGGTTTCCCTACGCTCGGGAGACCACTGGCTTCGCTGTGGTCTCGCCGGGCTACCTTTCCGGACTGCAGACCGGGAGTCTGTGGGAGGCTCGCTACTCGCGAGCCACGGCGTTGGTAAGTTTGAGGGCGGACTTTGCCCTTTGCCCTTACGCCTCAGCCCTTTTCAGCTTGCGGATGTTGAGGTATTCGCGGCCGTGCATGGCCAGGACCACGAGGAATAGAAGGCCGAGGAAAATCATGTAAGCGGCGCGGTCGATGACGTTGGCCGAGACGATGTCTTGTGTGGAGACGCCATGGATATTCTGCGAAAACAACAGGAATGCTTCGCGTATACCGACGCCGTCGGGCGTAATGGACACGAACAGTGAAAAGTTGGCGGCACCGGCATATGACATCGCCTGACTGAAGTGGATATCCGGGTTTACGGCTTTGAGCTCTACATAGTACCAGCCGACGGTTACGCACACCTGCAGGAAGGTAAACAATATCAACTTCGCAAGCAGCGCACCGCTCAGGTGGAACTGTGACTCGCCCGGCTTCTTATCGCGCTGCAGGAACAAGCGTATGACAAAATAGCTGGCTCCGGCAACGAGCAATAATGCTCCAAAGGTCTGCCACCACGGCCGTGTGCCAATGAGCAGGAACAGCGCGCTCCAGAATGCGAAGAGTCCGAGTGCGATGAGCGTCGCCAGCGTGTAATCACGCAAACGCACGTGATGCTTGGTTTTCAGGTACGCCGCGCGGACGCCCGGCCCGCTCTGCAGCGGCCCGAAAAAATTGGCGATAGACGAGTACGAGGTCAGCAGGAAATTTTCGCGCCACTGCAGCCGCTTGCCGCACATGCGGATGGACACATCACCGATGAGCATCAGGACGCCGACCATGACGGCATTCAGCAGTATGACCCACACGATGGTCCACGGGCTGACCTGCCGTAGCTCGTGCCAGTATTCCGGATGCTTCAGAAAGTACCAGACGAACAGCACGACAGTCGCTACCAGTATGACGATTGCGGCAATATTTCGGATTTTTCGTTTCACTGCCCTTATTGTACCGCACTCTCTGTGCTTGCAGCGTGTCAGCCGACCCACATGCACTTTTCTGACGCCAGGGGTGCTCCGCCAGTAGCTTCGCTCCTGCCTCCGCGGGGTGACCCCTGTCTTACAGAAAAGTGCATGTGGGTCAGGCGTGTCATGCCTTCAGCGAGGCTTCAGAATCGGTGGGGTATAATGGGGGTAAGCGATGAAACACACGGGAAAACGGCGTGATGGTGCGCGGGTAATCGTACGCGCTCTGGGTTCGAACTGGTTTTTCGGTGTTGTTTTGGGTGTCTTTGTGCTGCAGGCGCTGTGGATTGCCCTGACTGCCGCGTACTCGGCGGCATTCGACGAATATTTCCACCTCGGTATCATCCGTTTGTACGCTGAGCAGTGGTCGCCATGGCTCGGCAGTCAGCCGCCGGGCGAGGCGGTGTACGGTGCTGTAGCGCGCGACCCGTCGTATCTTTACCAGTACCTTATGAGTTTCCCATACCGGCTGTTCGCGCATTTTACCGACAGTCAGACGGCCCAGGTTATCTTCTTGCGTCTGATAGATATCGGCATCTTCGGTGTCGGACTTCTAGTATGGCGGAAGGTATTGCTGCAGGCGAAGCTATCGAAGCTGGTCACGCATACCTTGTTACTCTTTTTCATACTCATTCCGGTCGTGCCGTTCCTGGCCGGACAGCTGAACTACGACAACTTGTTCTTTGTGTTTATTGCACTCAGTTTTTACCTGGCTATCCGGCTGGTGCGGCATATCCGCGAAAAGCAGGCTTTGCCGCCGGTGCTGACACTGGTGTCGCTCAGTGTCGTACTGCTTGGCTCGCTCGTCAAATACGCCTTTCTGCCCATCGCACTTATTATCGGCATCTATGTACTTGCGGTGATAATCCGGACATTCGGCTGGCGGCCGAAGCAGCTCTGGGCGGAGATAAGGCGGCTTGTGGGTGGTTTGCGCGGGCCGGCGGCAGTAGCTGCCTGTCTGCTCTTTTTAGTGAGCTTCGGCCTGTTCGCTGAGCGGTATGCGGTGAATACGCTGCGCTACCACACACCGGTGCCAGATTGCGATGCGGTGCTCGAACTGGACGACTGCCGGGCCTATGCGCCGTTCGGACGGAACCAGAGCTACAAAGAAATCGGCTACAAAAACTACCTTGGTGTCCACGACAAACTGAGCTATCCCGACACCTGGGCGCGCGGCATGATGCGTTCATTGTATTTCGCCGTCGGGCCGGAGCAGCTCGATTATCCGGCTGGTGAGCCGCTACGCGTGGCGTTCGTGACGGCGTGGTTAGCTGTCGGATTCGGCGTGGCGTGTATACTGTTGCGACTGAAGATGCTGTGGCGTAAGGGCTTTGTGTTCCGTCTGTTCATGGCCGTCCCGTTGGTGTACATCGGGGTACTGTTCGTGCAGAACCTGAGTGATTATTTGGGCTTGGGTGTGCCGGTGGCGATGAACGGCCGCTACCTGCTGCCAGTACTACTGCCGCTGATGGCGCTGGCGGCCGTAGCTGCGCAGGACATCTTCCGCAAAGTCCGGTTAGAATACAAACTCGGCGTACTTGGCCTGCTGTTGCTACTGACGCTGAACGGCGGCGGTGTTACGCCCTACACTATCCGCTCGTGGGACGACTGGGTCTGGCAAAGCCAGCCTGCCCTCACCGCCACCCGCACCGTCCGCTCCATCCTCTGGCCCATCATCATCCGCTAGTCGCTTCCTAATATGTATGCCTCGTAGTTCTCAAGCTAGAGCGGATTAGCTCCGTATCGCTTCCAATTTCGCCAATCTGATGAAAATACGTTTCGTCCTCCGACTTCAGGTAGTGTAAAGCCAGCTGCGCGCAGACGGCCTACCAAGAGCGGAACTAGTAATTCTGTAGACGGTTCGCGCATAAATAAATCTTCTTCTAAAATAGATGAGGTTTGCGCAGCATGGAGTGCTACTGAGCCTGCCAGGTTTACGATACCAATTGAGTCGTGTGAGCTTGCTTCTCGATCCAGTAAGAAAGATCTGGAATCTCGCACGAATTGATCGGTAGAGTATCGGCGCCCAATGGATTCGATTTGTGAGACATACTGGACCCAACTCGTTGCCATATTTTTTGCGGTTTGGATAACCTTCTCTTCGGGTGTCTGATGCGCCGACTCTTGTATCGGCTCGGCAGAAAGCAGATAGTCGATAAGTTCCGGTACATCGTTCGTACTATCAAAGTAAGAGGGGTCTATTTCTATTGACATGAACCAAAAATAACACAAGAATGCTATTTCGTCAAAAAAACCTCCCGCTGGTGCGGGAGGTTTTTGTAAAAGCACGGGCGCTGGTTTAGTACCGGCGGCCGCCGCCGTTGCCACCACGGTCGCCACCGAAGTCGCGGCGAGGAGGACGAGCCTCTTGCGGGCGAGCTTCGTTGACCACGATAGTGCGGCCATTGATTTCGCTGTTGTTCAGCTTGTCGATGGCTGCCTTTGCGGCGTCGTCGTCTTCGAACTCTACGAAGCCATAGCCGCGTGAGCGGTTGCTGTCGCGGTCGATGATGACCTTAGCTGATGTAATGGTGCCGAATTGCTTAAAAAGTTCTTCGAGCTGTGCGTCGTCGACTGCCCAAGGCAGTGAACCGACAAATAGTCTGGTTGCCACTTGTAACGTGCTTCCTTCTCGGTCGTCTATGAGGTAATGCCGAGAAACCCGGATTAGCTGCGCCTCGTCTAACCATATTCACTTAATGTTCTAGAACCGTGGTGCCTCTGTAAAAGTTCCACCCGCAGCTGTCTAGTGGCCGCATTGTACCATCGTTTTTACACCCTCGCAACTAATTCTCTTACCAAAGTAGACATTTTGTCGAAATTCCGACCCGTTTCTGTGTGTTTACTGGAGAAAGAGCGTCTGTTGTCTAAAGCGCAACCGGATTGCTAATGAACAGTAATAATTCTCGCAGCCGTAACCCAGCCTGCGCCGGTATGCTACTAATGTACAAGGCAGCAGGGACGCACCAGGCGCTACGTACGGAACAATAACTAATGGATTGGAGGCTCGCAAACTCTATGAAACGACTCAGCATACTCAACAAACCGACCGCCGTGGACGACCTCGGCGACATCGATACCGATAGTTTAACGAATACCTGGCAACTCAAGGCCGAAAAGCTGCAGGCCCGCCGCCTGCGCAAATTCAAGCACAGTTGGGCCTAAGCTTCTCATTCGGCTCTACCGTAATAGACCACCTCCTTCTCGGAGGTGGTTTTCATATTTCGCCGGCACTGATTGTTGGCTATTAAAACCGGGGTGAATGGGGTTGGCCCGGTCGGAAACCGGCTTCGTCCGGACCCGATGTGGAGCTGGGCTCGACCGGTGGCAGCATGCTGTGGTCACTAGTAGGGTACGGGTCGCCTGGGCGCACCGTATCGGGCGTGTAGTTTTCGTCGTTGCGGTGCTGGCCAGCGAACCAGCCGACGACGAAAAGGATGATTGCGCCGACGAGCAGGAGACCGCCCAGGACCACGAACGCGCCGATAACCAACGCGTCGACTCCGACGGCGGCGGAGTAACCATCGGTCGTCTGCTCGTGGTTGACGATGGCGTTTTTCCAAAAAGCCGCGACGCCGAGCGACAGTACGCCCAGCACTGCCGCAAGGATGCCGAAGAAGGTCGCTCGTCTGCCGTCACGCATCATACCCTCAGCGTACCGCTTTGTGCTTGCCGATGATGTAAGTTTGCGTACAAATAACCGAGCTCTCCCACCCACGTCCCGCGGGCCCGGAACGTACTGACTTAAAGCAGAGCTCCAAATCAGTAAGGTTCCCTTGCGCAGTACCACTGGTACTGCTCACCCTAAAGCTCGCCTACCGGCTCGTTCGCTGCGCTCATATCCAGAGGAGGGTTGAGAGGGGTCTAGTATACGGTGCGCACCAGGATGCACTGTGGGGGTAGGAACAGCATGGGCGCAGTTTTTTGGTCGAAGCGCTGGCGTCGGGGCGGTTCCTTGCTATACTGGATAAATACTTTTTTATAAATTATAAAGCCGGGGGTAGTATGGCTGTCACACCAAAACTTCGTATCTGCACACTTGCCAGTCATTCGGCGCTGCAAATTTTGAAAGGCGGCCGTGACGAAGGCTTTAAAACCATTGCGATTGTCGAGCGCAAGCACCTTCGGACATATGAATCATTCAAGGTTGCCGATGAGATGCTGGTCGTCGACAACTTCGGCGAACTGGTCGGACTGGATGCTGAGCTGGCCGCCAAGAACGCTGTGCTGGTGCCGCACGGGTCACTGGTGAACGCGCTGAGCGGCGAGCAGATACTGGCCCTGCAGACACCATACTACGGCAATAAGCAGGTCTTGCCCTGGGAGGCCGACCGCCATAAACAGCGGGCATGGCTGCACGACGCCGGGCTGACGCTGCCGCGGATTTACGATTCGCCGGACGACATAGACGGGCCGGTAATCGTCAAGTTTGACGGTGCCGGCGGGGGCAAGGGCTATTTCCTGGCGCACAATCCCGACCAGTTCGCGGCCAAGATAAAAGAACATGCGGGCAGGCGCTATATTATACAGCAGTACATCGTTGGTTCTCCGGTGTATGCCCATTTCTTCTATTCGTCGCTGACCGGCGAGCTCGAGATTATGGGCTTCGACAAGCGCTACGAAAGCAATGTCGACTCGGTCGGCCGAGTGGCCGCCAAAGACCAGATGGACTTGGGCATCGAGACGAGCTATACCATCATGGGTAATATGCCGATTGTTGTCCGCGAGTCGCTGCTGAGTACGATTTTCGAAATGGGTGAACGGACTGTCGAGGCGTCGAAGAAAATCGATGGCCGTGGTTTGTTTGGGCCATTCTGTTTGGAAACAGTGGTGACGCCGGAACTGGAATTTTACGTTTTCGAGATTTCGGCGCGCATCGTCGCTGGGACGAATCCGTACATACACGGTTCGCCTTACACCGACCTCCGCTACGACGAACCCATGAGCACCGGCCGCCGTATCGCCCGGGAAGTCAAACTAGCGGCCGGGCAGAACCGGCTGAAGGATATCTTTTCCGCATGATAGGTCCGGCCGATATCACGGATATACTCAAAGGCTACGACCTAAAGAACCTGCATGTCGGTTCGCTGGGCGGCCACAGCGCACTGGATGTCTGCCGCGGCGCCAAGGCCGAAGGCTTTGGCACGGTCGTAGTCGCACAGAAGGGCCGCGAAGCGGTGTACGACAAGTACTATAAGACCCGCTCTGCGCCAGTCGGTACGGGCCGCAACGACACTGGCTGCGTAGACCATGTCATCGTCGTCGACAGTTTCGCCGATGTCGTGAAGCCCGAAGTCCAGCAGCAGCTCCGCGACCTGAACGTGGTGTTCGTACATAGTCGCTACTTCTGGGTCTACTGCGATTTCAACGAGGTCGAAAACAACTTCCGGGTACCGATACTCGGTTCACGCGGCCTTGTCCGCAAAGAAGAGCGCGACGAGCCGAAAAACCAGTATTTCCTGCTTCGCGAGGGTGGCGTGCCGGTGCCCCGTCAGTTCGACCGGCCGGAAGACATCGACCGGCTTGTTATCGTCAAAACCAACGAGGCCGACCGCGGGTACGAACGTGCGTTTTTCCTGGCCAGCAGTTTCGCGGATTATCAGCAGACCAGCGCAGCGAAGCTCAAGGCCGGCGAGTTCACCGAAGCGTCCCTGCGCTCGGCGGTCATCGAGGAGTTCGTGCTTGGCCCACAGATTAACCTGAACTTTTTTTATTCTCCTCTGACCGGCGAACTAGAGCTGCTCGGCACCGACACCCGTCGCCAGACCAACCTCGACGGCCTGTTGCGACTGACTGCTCCCGAGCAGCTGGAAGTGCTCAAGCATGTGCAGCCGAAATATATTGAAAACGGCCATCAGACAGTGACCATGAAGGAATCGCTGCTCGGCCAGGCGTACGCTGCCGGCGAGGGTTTTGTCGCTGCCACGCAAAAACACTACAAGCCGGGCATCATCGGGCCGTTTGCCCTGCAGGGCGCTTTTACGGCCGGGCCGCCGAAAGAAGAGTTCAAGGTGTTCGATGTCAGTATGCGTATCCCCGGTTCGCCCGGCATCGTCTACACGCCATATAGCAACTACATGTACGGCGAAAATGTTTCGACCGGGCAGCGCTTGGCCCGCGAGCTCCGTGCCGCCCTTACCCAGAACCGCTTGTCCGATTTACTGACCTGAGACCCCGACCAGACAGTCGCTGAGACTCAGAGCTAATCCACACCTATCTGCCGGCTACAATTCCAAGGTCTGCCACTTGTCATCTGTTTTTCGTTTTCCGGTTCGTACTAACAAGTACGACGGTAGAATCATGGGCCGAGAAAACAGATGCCAAATTAAAGCAGCTGCTTGAAATTCGCTCATTACAGATAGCTGTGGATTAGCTCTTAGTGCTGCAGCTGGTTGCGAATTGCGTACTGGACGGTTTGGTCTATCAGGGAAATCTGCTTCACGACCAACGCCACCCGGTTCGCTCGGTTGAGGATTTCCCAGTAGCGGTCGGCGGTGGTTTCCGGGTCCGCATCGAGCAGCACGGTGCGCGGCTCGCCCGTAAAAGAAGGTATGGGTGCTTCGGGGCTGGGGCTGTCGGAGGCATAGGTGTGGATGCACGCGCCGACTCCCGGTTCCATGTCGGCATCGTCGAACCAGCCGGTTTGCCGTCTGGGCTCGCCGTTGGGCCTTCGTGATATCATGCTCAAGGCATGGCGCGCAAAACCTGGTTCGGGGATGCTGAGGCCGGTGATGCGGGGCGTAAAATTGGGGGCATCGGGTTCATAGGTACGCTCTATCAATGACCCCTCGAAGGATATGCCGCTCCCGAGCCCGTCTACTACAGTGTCTGTCTGGTCTCCATTTGAGACGACATGATTCACGCGGCCTTCGCCGTCTAAGACCGTAGCGAATGCGTTATATATGATGAGGCTGGGGTCTTTTACCTTGCTTGGGTCGAAGGCTTGGGTTTTGACGGTATCGCCGTCCTGGACCAGTTGCCGGTTGCGTGAGTTTTCGCTGCGGCCCATAACCCAGTAGACGTGTACGGTCGAGGCTATTTCTCCTGCTGCTCTGCCGATAACTATCCCCCGTCCTGGATATGGATTTTCGGCCAATGCTGCCATGTTTTCTCCGGCTGCTTCTTGTGTCAATGCCATAGTATTCTCCTTTGTTCTTAGTGTAGGAACCCGCGTCCGATTTCGACGGGTACTGTTATGAACCGTGCTGCTCGTTGCCGGGCTGTTTCGATGACGCGCCGGTCATTTTCGGAGCCGCGCATCGTGAACACCTCTTCCACTCCTGCGTCGAGCACTATTTCCAGGCCGTCCGGCTGCGGGAAGAAACTATCGCTATAGGCGACGGCGCCTTCTACTGCATGGCCATTGTTTATGGCACGTTCTACTGCAAGCGCGGCGGCTTTGTGCCTGGCTTGCTGGCCGACGCCATTGCCTACCAACATCGCGTGATTCACGATAGTAATAGTATTGCTGGTACTGCTACTGCCGATAGCCTCTGCGAACAACAGTCCCGGACTAAGCGGAGTGGCCGGCGGCAGCGGCTCGTCAAGTAACTGCATGCGCTGCGTCTCGTCTGCGGGGTTCGGGATAAAAACGTTATTCTCTTGGACGATGACGACGCCACCCAGGCTGCGCACCAAGGTCTGGGGGCGAAGGCTGTCGCGGCCGAGATTCCCCAATGCCGGGTTTACCCCCAGTTTGAGCTTGCCGGTTTTCCGGTGCAGAATCGAAACGGCTTCATCGGTGACACTTGGCGCATAGATGACATCGAGCGGACGGGCTCTGTCCGTGCCGTGTCGTCGGAGTACTTCCGCCACCTCCCTCCCCAGCGGAAAGTTCAGGGCGATTGTTCCTCCGAAAATATCTTCCCGGTCGCCGTCTATCATGCTGATTGTCGCGGCTTCGGGGTCGCTGTTATCGAAAGCGGCGCCACAGGCATTTCCGTGTTTGAGCCCCAGTGCGACCAATGGTACGGCTCCGTGGTTGGTTTCCATACTGGCGGCGAACCGGCTCAGCGCCATCGTTGCGCGGTCGAGGTCGAAATAGTTGCTGGCGCTTAAGTCGCCCTCGACCATGGCTATGTTGCTCAGGCTCAATGGGTTGTTATCGCCCGCAAGCGTATAGACTGCGGCTTCCTGGTGTGGATTATCGCCGTATCGTAAACCGGCGATTCGTTGCAACTCTAGCGGTATGGTGTTGGCGCCGACTTGATTGTCTGCTGCTGCTTCACTCATAGGGAACCTCCTTTGTTAGTCTTGCGTCTTGTAGTATCTTCGGTCCACTCCCGGGCGTTCTGGAACATGCGTAGCCATGGGCTGTCGTCTGGCCAGCCGGCCGGATGCCAGGAAAGCTGGCCGGTCAGGAAAGCGCGTTCGGGGTGCGGCATCAGGATGGTGGCGCGGCCGTCGGGCGTGGTCAGGGCGGTGATGCCGCCGGGGGAGCCGTTGGGATTGTAGGGGTAAATGCCGGTCGGTTCGCACTGGCCGTCGACGTAGCGCAGGGCGATGAGCCCTTCGGCTTCGGCCCGGCTGCGCGCCGCGTCGCTCTCGAACACGGCCCGGCCCTCGCCGTGCGCCACTGGTATCGGCAGCAGCGAACCGGCCAGGCCTTTGAAGAAAATCGAGGGTGATTTTTCCAGCCGCACGCTGACAACGCGGGCTTCGAACTGTTCGGATGTGTTCTTCAGGAAGCGCGGCCAGGTTTCGGCGCCGGGGATGAGCTCTTTCAGTGCGGCTAGCATCTGGCAGCCGTTGCAGACGCCGAGCGTGAATGTACCGGGCCGTTCGAAAAAGGCTTTGAATTGTGCCCGAAGCTTGTCGTGGAAGAGGATGGATTTGGCCCAGCCCTCACCCGCTCCCAGCACGTCGCCGTACGAAAAGCCGCCGCAAGCCGCCAGGCCCACGAAATCGCCCAAATCGGCCCGGCCATCAAGCAAATCCTGCATGTGCACATCGACGCTGGTGAAGCCGGCGCGGTCGAAGGCGGCGGCCATTTCCACTTGCCCGTTGACGCCCTGTTCGCGGAAAATGGCGACTTTCGGGCGGGTTTTGAACGCGGTTGTGCTGGCGGTGAATGCCGGCTCGGCCAGCAGGCCCGGGTCATCGTCGTCGCTGATGGCATCGTATTCCTGCTGTGCGCTAACGGCATTGTCGCGGAGTTTTTGCAGCTCGTAGCTGGTGCGCGCCCACCAGCGTTCCAGCATGCTGCGCGATTTGCGGTAGATTTCCTGGCCGTCGCCGGTGATGACGAGCGTCGGTTCGGCGGTGACGGTTCCTATGACATGCGCGTCGGGTCCGAATGCCGCCAGTACTTCGTCGGTATCTTCGGCGGCTACCTGTACTACGGCGCCCAGTTCTTCGGTGAAGAGTTTTGCCAGGTTGTCGCCTGGCAGCGGCGAAATGTCGATAGTAGCGCCCAACCGGCTGGCGAACATCATTTCGGCTATGGCAGCCAGCAGGCCGCCGTCGGAGCGGTCGTGGTAGGCGAGGATTTTGCCACGTTGTCGCAATTTCTGTAGCGCGGCAAAGAAGGCTTTGAGCTGCGCCGGGGCGATGTCTGGCGCCTTGTCGCCGAGCTGGTTGTATACCTGCGCAAGCGCCGAACCGCCCAGCCGGTTTTGGCCGCTGCCGAGGTCGATGAGTACCAGTTTGCTGCTTGGTACACGCTGCAGTTCGGGGGTCAGCGTTTTCTGCGCCGACGCGACAGGACTGAAGGCGGTGATGATGAGCGAGACCGGCGAGGTGACGCTTTTGTCTTCCCCGTTATTCCAGACGGTGCGCATGCTGAGCGAATCTTTGCCGACGGGGATGGTGACGCCGAGCGCCGGGCAAAACTCCTCGCCCACGGCCTGCACCGCGTCGTATAAGTTGGTGTCTTCTTGCTCATGGCCGACGGCGGCCATCCAGTTGGCGGAAAGTTTCACGTCTGACAGTTTGGCGATGTCGGCGGCGGCGATGTTGGTGATAGCTTCGCCGATTGCCATCCGGGCTGAGGCTGCCGCATCGATAAGCGCCAGCGGCGTGCGCTCGCCCATGGCCATGGCCTCGCCGCTTTCGCTGCCGAAGCCATTGCTAGTAACGGCGACGTCGCTTACGGGTACCTGCCAGCGGCCGGCCATCTGGTCGCGCCGCACCAGGCCGCCGACCGTCCGGTCACCGATGGTAATGAGGAATTTCTTGCTGGCGACCGCTGGCAAATGCAGGACGCGCTCGACGGCTTCGTCCAGGCTAATGTTGCCGGTTTCGAACGCCGGCAAAGACGTTTCGATATGGACGGCGGTGCGTGACATCTTCGGCGGTTTGCCGAAGAGCACCGACATCGGCAGGTCGACCGGGGTATCGCCGAGCAGCGAATCGGTTACCAGCAGTTGTTCTTTCCGGGTCGTCGTGCCGACTACTGCGTACGGGCAGCGTTCGCGGCGACAGATGGCCTCGAAGCGTTCCAAGTCGCCCGCCCGTACACCGAGTACGTACCGCTCCTGAGCTTCGTTGCACCAGATTTCCATGGGGCTGAGGCCTGGTTCGGCACTGGGGACGTCGCGCAGCTCGAACCGCGCCCCAACGCCGCTGTCGTGGACGATTTCGGGTAACGCATTGGAGAGTCCACCGGCACCGACGTCGTGGATGGTGATGATGGGGTTCTTGCCGCCGAGCCCCCAACACTGGTCGATGACTTCTTGGGCGCGATGCTCCATTTCGGCGTTGGGCCGCTGTACTGACGCGAAGTCGAGGTCTTCGTGGCTGGAGCCGGTCTGCATGCTGCTGGCCGCGCCGCCACCCAAGCCGATGAGCATAGCCGGCCCGCCGAGTACGATAATTTTCGCGCCGACCGGGAGCGTTTGTTTCTGTACATGTTCCTCACGGATACTGCCGAGGCCGCCGGCAATCATGATAGGTTTGTGGTAGCCCCAGGTTTCTCCGGCCGACTGCTCTTCGTAAGTACGGAAGTAACCGGTCAGGTTCGGCCGGCCGAATTCGTTTCCATACGCTGCCGCGCCAATGGGGGCGTCGAGCATAATACCGAGTGGCGAGACGATGCGTCCGGGTTTGCTGGCCTGGCCCTCCCACGGCTGCACGAAGCCGGGGATATGCAGGTTCGAGACGCTGTAGCCGGCCAGGCCCATCTTGGGCTTGGCACCGCGTCCGGTTGCGCCTTCGTCGCGGATTTCGCCGCCGCTGCCGGTCGCGGCGCCCTGCGCGGGTGCGATGGCCGTCGGATGGTTGTGGGTTTCGACCTTCACTACCAGATGCACCGGTTCGTCGTGGTAACGGTAGGTGCGGTCGGCCGGGTCGGCAAAGTAGCGTTCCGCGGTGTGGCCCCGCAGCACGGCGGCGTTGTCGGAATAGGCGGAAAGAATGTTGTCGTGATGCTTTTCGTAGGTGTTGCGTATCATCTTGAACAGCGACTTTTCGGCCAGTCTGCCGTCTACGGTCCAGTCGGCGTTGAAGACTTTGTGGCGGCAGTGTTCGCTGTTCACCTGGGCGAACATCATCAGTTCCACGTCGGTGGGGTTGCGCTGCATGCTGACGTACGCATCGAACAGGTACTCGATTTCGTCGGGGGCCATGGCCAGCCCTAAAGCGGTGTTGGCGGCGGCAAGCGCCCGTTTGCCGCCACCGAGGATGTCGACCATCGTCAACCGTTTCGGTTTGGATTCCTCGAACAACCTGTCGGCTTCGGAAAGGTGCGGCAGGACCGTTTCGGTCATGCGGTCATGCAGCAGCGCTAGCACCTGCGGCGTGGCGGGCGCGCCTTCCAGGCGATATATTACGCCGCGTTCCACGCGTTTTATGTGTGTCAGCCCAGCGTTGTGGACGATGTCGGTGGCCTTGGACGACCAGGGCGAAATAGTCCCGAAGCGCGGCACGACGATATACTGCTTGCCCGTCGACCCATCGCTCAGCTCGCCATAGCTCAAAAGCTGAATAAGTTTGGCATAGTCTGCTTTGCTCAAAGCCTTGCCGGTGTCGACGAAGTGTACGTACACCGCCGACACGCCGCTGATAAGCGGGTCTATTTCCCGCAATTGCGCCAACAGTTTTCGCTGCCGGAACCGAGATATCGCCTGACCACCCCAAACGGCTGTGGTCACGCACGCACCTCCAGACTGTCCCCGGCGAACGTTATGCCCAGTGGTTCGATGACGACTTGCTTCGGCCCTGCTTCGACCGTCCCGGCTACCAGCGCTTCATGGCCGGTCTGCCGTGCGAGCTCGACTACTTTGTCTGCTTCGCTGGCGGGGAGGTATACGGCAAAGCCGGCGCCCATGTTGAAGTTGCCGTACATGTCTTCCAGGCTGGCACCGGACTGTTCCTGTATGAAGCTGAACTCCGGCTGCACCGCTGGCAGGAGATGCAAGCGGTATGTGAACGGTGCGGTGGCCCGCATCAGTTTGCGCCAGCCGTGGCCGGTAACGTTGACCATGTAGTGGATATCGAGCCCGGCTTCGAGCAGGCTTTTGACGAACGAAACGTAAATCGGCGTCGGTGTCAGCAGCGCTTCGCCGTACATGCGTCCATCTTTCAGTTTGGTCGCGTATCCTTCTGGCAATTTGCCGGCGATGGACCGGGCCATGGTCAGGCCGTTGGCGTGGATACCGCTGCTGGCAACGAGCACAAGCGCATCGCCAGCTGCCAGCTTGTCGCCCAGTACCAGCCGTTCTTTCGGGCTTACGATGCCGACGGCCGAACCACCGAGGTCGATGGTTTCCGGCGCGATGATACCTTTGAGTGTCGGGGTTTCGCCGCCGCCCCAGGTTGCACCGGCCAGCTCGCAGGCTGCCGCCCAACCATGTATAAGGTCGCTGGCGCGTTCACGGTCGTTCATCCAGGCCGAGTCGCCGATAGCGAAGTAGGCATTTACCACTTGCGGGAGCGCACCGACGACTATCAGGTCATTTACGACCATGGCGATGGTGTCCTGGGCGATGGCATCGTAATGAGTTTTGCCGGTGAATTGCCGGGTTGCGTCGGCTACCAGGTTTTTGGTGCCGAGTCCTTCTATGACCAGCGAACGGTAGGCATCGGGTTCTTCCCAGACGTAGGCTGACTCGCCGCGGCTGGCCGCGACTTCTGTCGCGCCGAAGTTGCCCAGTTGTCCCGCCGTGGCGCGCGCTTGCTGCTGCGCCAGGACCTTTATGGGGTCCATAGCGCTATAATCCACCCCCGACTTCGCGTAACTATCTTGTTTGCTCACGATGGTTGCTCCTGGCTCACATGGTTCAGTATGAATTGTACCCTATCTTCGGACGGCATGGCAGGTACCCGTACGGGCTGCATGCCATCTTCGGCATAGGCGTCATATAACAAGTCCTGGATTTTTCGGGCGAAATCCGCGTCCTCGACGCGTGCATAATCCTGTTCGTAGGTGGCGAGTGGTTCCAAGAGGAACACGGTGGCATAGCGTGACTGCCGGCAGGCTTCGCGTATCCAATCTGCTATGCCGAACCCATAGTACCGCAAATAGGCGATGGTATCGTGCATGGCGCGGTCGAAAAACGTCGGTACGTCTTTGGGCAGCGTCGCTTCGGTAGCGATTTTGTACCGGACGACTTCCTCCTGAAAAGCTTTTTCATCGGCACGTATCTCGGCAACGGTTTTCCCCGCCGCCAGGCCTTCATCTATGACTGCTCGCGCCGCTTCTCCTGCGGTGGCGTAACCCTTTGCCGCCAGCGCAGCCAGCAGCGTCGTCTTTCCTACCGACGGCCCGCCGGTCACTACATACCACGAATTCTGCGTCATGCGACGGTAACTTCCCTGCCGCTAAAGGCTGTAATTCCCAACGCTCTTGCAGCCTCCTGCCAGCCGCATAGGGACTCTTGGGGCCTGATATGCACGAACAGCACGCCACTGTTGTGGGCTAGTTCGCCATCTTTCTTGATACTATCGCCCATATAAACCGTTCGTCGGGCTGCCGCTGCAAAGAGGCCGGAATCATAAGGGTCATGGTCACTAGCTGCCTGTGTAGCGTCTATCCAGCGTTCGTGTAATAACTGCATTAACAACGGAGAAGGTTTCTCGGTAAGTTTGCGTGGGAGAAGGGTTGTCAATGGACGCATATCATCATCTGTCACGAATAAATCCGGTGGCGCCAAGTCGTGTATGTCAAAAGTGCTTCGTATAAAAGCTTCATGGCCGGATGAAAGTATAGCCGATGTAATACTCCCCTTTTGGCCAAGATACTGCCAATACGACTCAAAACCATCGGTAAATCTTGGCCAGTGTGCTCCGTCGGGCAGCCGCTCGCCTACTTGCGATTTAAGGTGGCCGAGTTTGGCAGCAACGAGGTCTTCGGAACGGGACTGAATGGCTGCAGCGTCTTGTTCGATGCCAAGTTCCCTGAGCAGTTGACTGACAATCTCTGTCGGCGCTCGGTTGTTCATGCCACCACTGGCGTGATAGAGGGCTACTGCATCGCTATGGTCGCTGAAAACATGCTCGACTGCTGCCTCATACGCCAGGTCTACGGTCATCCCGTTGGGTGCCGGTTCGGACGTCAATGCAATCGTGCCGTCGTAATCATGCGCGGCGAGCCACTGGTTATTCAACGGCTCTGTTACAACCAACTCCCTCATCGCGATACCCCTTATGTTTGCTGTAGTCCTAGGCTAAGTGTAGCGTGTCGGCGCTGAAATCGCTATTGCAATAAATACAATGTAACCAGGCGGAGGTTATCAAGAGGTTGCGTTCGGTACGATGGCTCGTAGCAAGCCGGGATTTTGAGCTGCAAGCGTAAAGTCCCGTAGCATTATGCCCCTCAGTATGCTTAGGGGTGCACGTACTGTCCCGGTCACCTCATCGGTATCGGCAAGTGATCGCACGGAACTGTTGTCGGGGTTTTGGGCCGGTGCGGTAGCTCGCCATTCCTGGCTGAAGCTTCGGGCTAGAGCATAAGCAATAGTGAGGCGTTGCAGGCCCCCTCTATTAGCAGAAAGTCCGAAGCCTACAGTTGTTTGTTTAGTAAGAGTATCTTCGGGGCTGGTATATCTTTGTGTGGCGTACAGACTGACGTAGGGCTGGGCATTTCTGGCCGTCGAAGGGTGTGCCGCTAAATATTCTCGCTCCAAGGCGCCCGGTCCGTGCACCAGTTCGCTTCGTTGCCAATTATTGTCTGGTGTTAATAATCTCGCTCCCTCTATGCTGGCGGCCATAGCGATGGCTGAGAGCACGGCAGCGCCTTTTTGATACATAACATCATGGGCTTGCAATACAAGTGCAGGGTCCAAATCCTCGATAAAAGGAGATTTACCAGTGGTCTCAAAAGGTATATCTTCTAGTACTGTTCGCGTTACAATCGGTAGCTCAATTAGACTCATAGCCCTCCTTGTGATGTTATTCGGCTGGCATCATTTAACTCTTGCGTGACATATAATGCAAGCAATAGCAAATTGAATACTTACTTTTGAATGTAAGCTTCCCAGCCGGTGGATTGCAGTTTGGCGTCGAGAGCGATGACGTCGTCGTGTTGTTTGGCGCGGAAGGCGGCGTATTGTTCGGCAAGCGCCGGGTCGAGGAGGCTCAGGATTTCTATGGCCAGCAGCGCAGCGTTCCGGGCGCCGTTTTCGGGCATGGTGGCCAGGGGGATGCCGGGCGGCATCTTCACGTTGCTCCACAGTGCTTCGTGGTCGTGATTGTCGCGCTTGACCGGTACGGCGATGACGGGCAGCGGCGTACCGGAAGCGGTCATGCCCGGCAAATGCGCCGAGCCGCCTGCGCCGGCGATGATGAGCTTCAGGCCGCGTCCGGCAGCTTCGTGCGCGTACTGCTCCATGGCATCTGGCGTGCGGTGGGCGGAAATAATACGGACTTCGTGGGGCACGCCGAACTGTTCCAACACTTTGGCGGCTTCGCACATCACATCGAGGTCGCTGTCCGAACCCATGATGATGCCGGCCAAAGGCTTGTTCATATATCGATATCCTTGCGGGCTTTCCGGGCGCGGCGTCGGGCTTCGCCGAGCGTTTTGCCCGTGGCGTTTATGTGTCCCATCTTGCGGTCGGTTTTAGTGGGGGATTTCCCGTACACATGGACCGAGGTGTGGCCGGAGGCCAGCGCTTTGCCGACACCGGTCAGGTTCGTGGGGCCGTCGCGCTCGCCCAGGATGTTTATCATTACGGCGGCCGGCACGTTCATGCCTGTGTCGCCGAGTGGCAAGCCGCTGACGGCGCGGATGTGCTGCTCGAACTGGCTGGTGCGGGCCGCGTCTTGCGTGTAGTGGCCGCTGTTGTGCACGCGCGGCGCGATTTCGTTCACCAGCACGTTATCCTCGGCCGTCAGGAACATCTCTATGCCGAACATACCGGCGCCGTCCAGCAGAGCGGCGACGGTGGCGGCTAGCTTTTCCGCCTTTTTGCGGGTGGCTGCCGGGACTTCGGCCGGCGCCAGCACTTCCAGGCAGATGTTGCGCTGATGGATGGTTTCGACGACCGGGTAGGTTTTGACCTCGCCGGTCGTGCTCCGGGCGACCATCACGGCCAGTTCTTTGGTAAACGGCACGAAGCCTTCGGCGTAGAGCTTTTTGCCTGCGAACCGTTCGAACGCTTGGTGGATGTCAACTGCCGACTTCACCACCATGTTGCCGCGGCCGTCGTAGGCCCCATGGCGGGTTTTCAGGAGCATCTTGCCTTTGAACTTCTTCAGTGCCGCATTGGCCGATTTTTCGTCGGTAATTTCTACGAACGGCGCAACCGGCACGTTGTGTTCCGCCAGGAACTGCTTTTGAGCGAATTTGTCCTGGATGAGCCGGATGGTGGCTGGCGCGGGGTTTACTGGCTTGCCTGTCTCGCGCGAGACTTTTTCCAGCACGTCGGCGTCCAGATGCTCGATTTCGATAGTAATATAATCTGCCTGCGCGGCCAGCTCACGCAGCGCCTGCTCGTCATATAAGTTTGCCGTAATCTCCGTAGCGCC
Source organism: Saccharimonadales bacterium (SeqCode) (assembly GCA_039809105.1). Lineage (GTDB taxonomy): Bacteria > Patescibacteriota > Saccharimonadia > Saccharimonadales > UBA4665 > JBDHUJ01. The sequence continues at coordinate 17,838 of JBDHUJ010000007.1, read as the reverse complement.
CACCTGCGCTGCCGGTGAATGCTCACCTGGGTCCACGACTACTACCTTAAAACCGAGCGGCAACGCTGCCAGCGTCAGCATGCGCCCCAACTGTCCACCGCCTACAATCCCAATCGTCTGCTGTGTTTCCATGCGTGTATCATACCGTAGACGCCGTGTATAATGATAGTCATGAAAACGCCTGCCATGAGCCATGAGCTTGCGCTGCCGATTACGCTGGACGAACTGCGCCGGGTGTTGCGAAAGCACGGTGCAGTGTCGGCTAGTCTGTTCGGTTCGTTTGCGCGCGGCGAAGCCGGAGCCGATAGCGATATCGATTTGCTGGTGCGGTTGGATAGCGCGCATACGCTCTTCGATGTCGTGGACATGCAAACCGAGCTCGAAGCGGCGACTGGCCGGCCGGTCGATATCACCACTGCCCTGCACCCTCGCTTCGAACCCTACATTACGCCTGATATGGTGCGAGTATTATGACGAAACTGCCGAAACCGTACATCGGCGCGGCCTTTGACTCTCTGACGCTGGTCGTAGCGCGGGCCGGGCATGACAAGACGGCCTTTATGCAGGACTCGCTGCTGCAGGATGCGACACTGATGCGGCTGCTGGACGCCGGCGAGCAGTTTGCCAGGATTCGCGACAATTTTCCGGAATACTTCGAGGCGTATGCTACGCCGTCGTGGTTGAAACTGATAGGGCTGCGCAATATCATCGCGCACGGGTATCTGACGGTCGACTACGAGACGGTCTGGGATATCATCCAAGCGTATTTGCCGGACTTGGTAACCGAACTGCGGGGCTTGCTCTGATGTCTCCAGAACCGTTGATTACCGAAACCGATTTTCATTTCTCCGGGCAACAGGCCGTGTACCACGGCAAGGTCCGCGATGTGTACGACCTGGGCGACAGCCTGCTGTTCGTGGCCAGCGACCGCTATTCGGCCTTCGACCGCAACCTGGCACTGGTGCCGCATAAAGGCGAGCTGCTGACCGCTATCAGCAAGTGGTGGTTTGAACAGACGGCGCATATCGTCCCGAACCACATCGTTGGTTACCCCGACCCGAACGTGGCGTGGGGCAAGAAGTTCCAAGTGGTGCCGCTGGAAATGATAGTCCGCGGCTACATAACCGGTGTGACTAACACATCGCTCTGGCATACGTACAGTGGCGGCCAGCGCGATTACGGCGACTTTACCCTACCCGACGGCCTGCGCAAGAACCAGAAGTTGCCGCAACCGGTGCTGACGCCGACGACCAAATTCGAGGTGCACGACCGCAACCTTACCCCGGCCGAGGCCGTCAGCGAAGGCCTGATTGACGCCGAAATCTGGGAAAAGCTGCAAAAAACCGCCCTGGAACTTTTTGCATTCGGGCAGAAGACGGCGGCCGAAAAGGGCCTGATACTGGTCGACACGAAATACGAATTCGGCGCCGACGCCAACGGCAATATCTTTCTGATAGACGAGGTCCACACGCCCGATTCCTCGCGCTACTGGCGGGCCGACACGTACGAAGCCAGCCTGGCGGCCGGCAAAGAGCCGGAAAACTACGACAAAGAGTACATGCGCTTGTGGTACAAAGAGCGGTTCGACCCCTATGCCGAGGGCGAGCCGCCCGAGGTGCCGGCCGAAGTTATCACCGAGCTGCGAAACCGCTACGCCTATGTGTACGAACGGCTGACGGGCGAAACATTTGTGCCAGCTGACGAAACTGACGTCCTGGGGCGCATCGAGACCAATGTTACGAAAGCTTTGGAAGCGGCCGCGTGAAACCGATACGATTGCCCGCGGTCAGCCCAGAGCGCGACTACAGCGCGCTCGACCCGCTCGATGCCCGCTACTACGACGCCGAAGTGGCGCGGTATCTTTCGGAGCGCAGCCGTATTGCCTACCAGGCGTATGTCGAAGCTGCCCTGGCCCACGCTTTGGCTGACTACGAAATTTGTTCAAGAAAAGCTGCTCAGCAGATTGAAACGGCTGCGGGCGAAATCACCGCCGAGGAAGTCTACCAACTCGAGCAGGTTACCAAGCACGATATCAAAGCCGTCGGCGATGCCATAAAACTGCATCTGCCCGAAGCTGCGCACCCATATGTGCATTTCGGGGCGACCTCGTACGATATCGTCTGTACCGCGGGCGCACTGCAGCTGCGCGACTGCATGCAAAACGTCGTCATCCCGCGGCTCAAAGCCCTGCACCGGACACTGTGCGAGCTAGCTGGTACCTACGCCGAAACAGTGCAGATAGGCCGCACCCATGGCCAGCATGCCGTGCCGATTACCTTTGGCTATGCTATGGCGATATACGTCAGTCGGCTCGGCGAAAGTATCGTCCGGCTAGAACGGCTGAGCGGTGAACTGTATGGCAAGTTCTCTGGCGCGGTCGGCGCCTACAATGCGTTGAGTGTTTTCATCGGGAATCCGATAGCGTTCGAGGCAAAGCTTTTAGGCCACCTGAACCTCCGGCCTGCGCCGCATTCGACGCAAATAGTCCCGGCCGAGAACACCGTCCGTTTGCTGGACGAACTGAGCCTGGCGGCGGGTATTATGGCCAACCTCGGGCATGACATGCGGCACTTGCAACGCACCGAAATCGCTGAAGTGCGGGAGAAGTTCGAAAAAGGCCAGACCGGCTCCAGCACCATGGCGCACAAACGCAATCCGTGGAATTTCGAAAATGTCGTCAGCATGTGGAAACAAGTCACGGCCCAGACGGTGAACGCCCGGCTGAACTTGGCCAGCGAGCACCAGCGCGACCTGACCGATTCCGCTTCATCACGGTTCTATGCGGTCATACCGGCATCGGTCGCGGCCATGGCCGAGCGGCTGAACCGTATTATGAGCAAACTCGAAGTCGACGAGACGGCCATGCAGCGCAACCTGTCGCTGACCGAAGGCGCCATTGCCGCCGAACCACTGTACTTGCTGCTCGCGAAATATGGCCATACCCTCGCCCACGAGAAATCCAAAGCCCTGGCCCATGCAGCCTTGGAAAAGGGCGTGCCACTGGCTGACGTCGTGGTGGCTGACGCCGAAGCGAAGGTGTACTGGGCGAAGTTCACGACTGGCGAAAAGCGTATCATCGAACACCCCGAGCGCTATTACACCGGCCGCGCGGCCGCCAAAACCCGCGCCATCCTCAAAACCTGGCGCTAGAACTAAAGCTGTCCTGCCAAAAAATTATCGACGTCTGGCCCTATGTGCTGTTTTTCAACCAGCTGTACTCGTTCAAATAAACCAGGTGTTGCTGCATTTACGGCGGCAACTCTCGCTTTGCCTTCCCCTTCGATACTGATGCCATGTTATGTGAGGTCTCCCCGTGCTTCCAAAACCAAAAAACGGTAAGACTGCTTACACATAAGCGCGATGGGTTTGGTACACTGGGTGTGTCATGGAGTCCTCTGCACCGTCGCGCCCGCGCGCACCGCATCTTTCGCATTACCGTTGGTCGGAAGGTGCGGTGGTGTACCAAATCTATCCGCGCAGCTTTCAGGATAGCAATGGCGACGGCGTGGGCGACCTGCCGGGCATCACCAGCCGGCTGGATTATATTAAGGCTTTAGGCGTAAACACTATATGGCTTTCCCCTTTCTACCCTTCGCCGATGGCCGATTTCGGGTACGATGTGGCCGACTACTGCGGCGTCGACCCGGTGTTCGGTACGATGGCCGACTTCGACGAGTTGCTGTCCGAAACACATCACCGCGACATGCAACTCATCATCGACCTGGTGCCGAACCATACGTCCGACGAGCATGACTGGTTCAAGGCCTCCCGTGCCAGCCGCGAAGGTCCGTACGCCGACTGGTACGTCTGGCGCGATGCCAAGCAAGACGAAAACGGCGAACGTCTGCCGCCGAACAACTGGCTCGATGTGCTGAATGGCGAGTCTGCCTGGGAATGGGACGAAACGCGTCAGCAATATTATCTCCATAGCTTCCATCGCAGGCAGCCCGACCTCAACTGGAGCAATCACAAAGTCCGCAACGCTATGAAAAAGGTCATGCGCTTTTGGCTCGACAAAGGCGTCGACGGCTTCCGTGTCGACGCGGTGTATTGGATGAGCAAGGACCCGCTCTTGACCGACGACGACCCGAATCCTGACTACCGCCCTGGCGTCGACGAGCCCTACCACGCCCTGCTGCACAACAACAGCTGCGGGTGGCCGGTGGTGTACGCCTACCTATCCGAAATGGCGGATGTGCTGAAGGAAGAAGCGTACCTCGACCATCATCGGTTTATCGACCGCCAGCGGTTTATGATTACCGAGGCGTACCCCGAGCACAACCACCCCATCGTTAGTTATATGATGTTTTACGTGGGCATGGACCCGCGGGTGGCGGCGCCGTTTAACTTCGAGGGTTTTGAGCTGCCGTGGCAGGCGCAGCCGTGGCGCCGGTTCTTGACGCGGTTCCACCGGGCACTCGAGCAGTTCAGTGCGGCCTGTGTGTCGAGCTATGCGTTCGGCAACCACGACAAGCCACGGCTTGCCAGCCGCTTGAGCCGTGAACAAGCCCGCGCGGCGGCAGTCATGCTTATGACGCTGCCCGGCATGTCGTTCATATATAACGGCGACGAATTGGGTATGGAAAACGGCGTCATTACGCCCGAGCAGGTGCAAGACCCCTCGACCCAGAACGGCGACGGGCGTGACCCCGAACGGACGCCTATGCTCTGGTCGGCCGAACGCAATGCCGGTTTCTCAACGGCCGAACGCACCTGGCTGCCGGTGAATGCCGGGTACGAGACTTCGAACGCCGAAGCGCAGACGGACGACTCGACGTCGTTCCTCTCGCTGTACCGTGCGCTCGGCAAGCTCCGGAACGAATCTGTCGCATTGCGCCACGGCAGTATGCGTGTACACAAACTCGGCCAGCCGGACGTGCTGTGTTATACGCGCGCAAAGGACCGCGAACATTTCGCGACCGTCATCAACTTCGGAGACACGGTAGCGACAGTGGAACTGCCTTTCGTGGTGCGGCATCTGGTACTTTCGAGTTCGCCGCATGAGACCGTAGCGGCGGCGAACAGTACGCTGACGCTCGGGCCGTTCGAGGCGGTCATCTGTGCAGTTGCGCCTAATGAGACACCGGGTGGGCCTGCCGCATGATGAAGGACGTGACGTCGCGGATGATGCACTCGGTCGCCGGTGACATACCCGAACCGAACCAGCCCATTTACGACCGGCTGCGGTGGTACATAAACATGCGGTGGCTGCTGCTTTCGGTCATCTCTTTGCCGGCGTTGGCTTCGCTGTATGTCGGGCCGGGGCTGGTGCGCCTGCGAGGTTCGAACATCGTTTTCGTGGCGGTATTGTTCGCCATGAACGGTGTCTTTTATGCGCTCAGCCGCCTGCGGCGCAGCGTGGCGTACTATCGGGCTATCGCTGTCGGTATCGTGGCGACCGACCTCATGTTTATTACATATTTCATATACAGCATCGGCGGCATAGAGAGCCGCAGCGTTATCGTGTACACACTGCCGATAATCATGTCTTCCGCGCTGTTCGGCCGCCTGGGCGTGTATATAGCGGCCGGCTGTTCCGCGCTGATGTACAACTTCGTCATCATTGCCAACTATTATGGCTGGCTGCACAGCCCGAAAGCACTGACCGACCAGGCACATAACGGCACGTACGTCGTGAACACGGCCGTGTTCTTTACGTGTGTTCTGGTGCTCATCGCGGTGCTGACCGACTTCCTGACGCGTTTGCTGATAGAAAAGGAGCGCGAAGCCAATGCGACTGCCGCAGCGCTGCGACGGGCTCAGGCTATCGCCAAGCTCGGGAGCTGGGAGTGGGACGTTCCTAACAACCAGACGACGTGGTCGAACGAACTGTACACCTTGTTCGGCGTGCCGCGCGGCAAGCGGGCGGGCACCTATGAAAGTTATTTGGCGCGGGTTCACCCGGACGACCGTAAAGCCATGGGCAATACTATCGGCCAAGCGCTCCGTACGCACCGTCCGTTCCGGTTCGAGCAACGGATTGTCCGGCCCGACAAAACCATCCGGTTCATACACGGCGAGGGCAAAGTCGTTACCGACGAGCGTGGCAAGGCGCAAATGTTGTACGGCATTATGCAAGATATTACCGACGAGCGCGCGCTCGAGGTCGCCAAGGGCGATTTCGTGTCGCTGGCCAGCCATCAGCTGCGGACACCGGCCAGCGGCGTGCGGATGTTGCTGGCCATGCTGCGCGACGGCTACAGCGGCCCGTTGCAGCGCGACCAGCAACACATGGTCGAACAGGCGTACGAAGCGAATGAGCGGCTGCTGAGGATTGCCGATGACCTGCTAAACGTCGCCAAGCTCGAGTCCGGCCGGATAGTGCTGCACCCGCGCGAGGTCGACCTGCGCACGTGGCTGGAAACGCTGTGCGTGCAGCAGAAACTGCTTGCAAACGAGGAGCAACAGAAATTCGTCGTGGACCTGCCACAGAAACCAGTACTGTGGCAGGTCGACCCCGCCCGTCTCTCGATGGCAGTCGACAACCTGCTCAGCAACGCCCGCAAATACACGCCGGCGCGCGGTACTATAACGGTACGTCTGCAGGCCACGGCGCAGTCCTGCCGGATAACCGTCGGCGACACCGGCAGCGGCATGACAAAGGCCGAAATAGCGAACCTGTTTGGCAAATTCACCCGGCTCGATAACCATGCCAGCCGCAGTACCGACGGCACCGGTCTGGGACTCTACTTGGCGAAAAGCATCGTGGATATGCACGGCGGCACCATCCGGGTGCAATCCAAGCCCGGCAAAGGTTCGACCTTTACCGTCCGCCTTCCCCGCCCCACTGTAACGAAATGAACAAGCACCAAATCACAATGACCAATCAATGACCGGATTCACGAATGACGGAATGGTCGCTGCTGATTGCTCATTCGGGCATTCAGTCATTTGTGAATTGCTTGGGTATTGGTGCTTGGGAATTGTGGCTTAATCGCCAGTGATTTGTTTTTGCCGGGCGGCGATAATCTCGCGAAGCAGCGTATCCGGCACGGGTTTTTCGAGGGTGAAATGTATGCTGCCCTTGGTGGTTTCGTAGCCGCTGAGGTCGAGTCCCAGGCGGTCATGGTTACAAAACGGATATATGCTCATAAAATCTTTGTTGGACAAGATGGCGACAAGCCCCTTGCCCCGCCACTTGAACGCCGGCATGTTGTAACTCAATTCCTCGGTCGTATCTGGCACTGTTTCGCGCACTACCGCATACATATGCTCTAAAACCGATTTTTCGGGGTTAGCTATGGTCGCAATGTAATCATCAACAACACTCATAAGCCCATTATACCGTTCACCCTTCACCTTTTACTATGCATTAGCCATTTACCGTTAACCGTGCGGGCGTCGTCCATGGTGAACGGTTCACGGTGAATGCACGGTTAACGGAAAATGGTGAATGGTAAACGGTTCCCACGGCGCCCATGTTTCTCGGGTTAGACAATACAACGAAGTGCGGCGGGGGCGATTTTGATTTGGACTTCACAGCCGGCATCTAAGCGCAAAATTTCGCCGTCTAGCTGTACGAGCGTCGGATTGACAGTCGTGAAAGCATATTCCGTCGCCTGCCGGTCGCCCGGGAGTCCGATGGTCGTGGCCTTGAGCAGTGAACGGATAAGGCGTGGTTTGTTACGCCGGCGGAACGACGTGATTTCGAACTTGCCGTCGTGTGGTTTGGCGCTTTGTGACAGCTTCAGAATCTTCGACATCTTGGAAATATTGCTGAACACCAGGCTGTCGTAGTGGCGCGTTTCGCCGTCTACGACCAGCTTGACCGAACTCAGGAACAGCAAGACCTTTGCGACAATCCAGACTTCGCTCAGCAGCTTGAACCGTGAGCGATTGAGCTTGTCGCCCGCCTCTGGCGTCAAGCCGACGCCGATGTACGAGTGGGCGTAGCGGTGCATGGTTCGTGCACTGGCTGTCGCAGTCAGTTCCAGTACGTCGATGTACTGCTCCTGTTGGTCGGCGATGGCGTCGATGGTTTCTTGCGTGTGCAGCTGGTGGTAGTGGTCGTTGGCATTGCCGGCCGGCAGCAGACCGGCTACCGGCTTGCCCGCGGCGTGTCCGGCGTGCAGTATACCGTTGATGACCTCGTTGTAGCCACCGTCCCCGCTCGAGGAAATGATGAGCGGCCGCTTGTAGTGCCGGGTAATCTCACCCGCCAGTTCTTCGGCGTGGCCAGCGTGCTTGGTCGGTATAAGCTGCACTTTCTGTTGCGGTAAGCGCTTGGCAAGCTTGCGTTCCAGTTGCTTGGCTAGACGCCGGCTGGCGCCGGTGCTTTTTGGGTTGTAGATGATGGCGATAAGGCTGTACGGCTTCATGACGTGGTTTTTTGGTTGAGCTGCTGCACGTAGTGTACGAGCGCATAGCTGCTAAGGATGACTGCGGCGGTCACGCTGGTGTAACCTACTATGAGGAAAAACGCATGCCACATGCCGCTATGTACCCACGCTGCAAAGACTAGCCCTGCAAACCCTGTCCAGGCGGCCACCATACTAACCTTGCCCGCTGGCGATGGGTGCAGCCGATGTTTGCCATGCAGCGCCAGACCGCTGACCACCGAAGTAGCAATTTGTGGGATGGCTACCATCGCCAGCACCCACCAGGGCGCAATAGTTGCCATGCCCAGCGCTATCAGACCTAGAATGGTGACAATCTTGTCACAGCCGGCATCGAGCAGTTCGCCGGTGGGGCTTTTGGTGCCGGTGTGGTGCGCGACCCAGCCGTCTGCGACGTCGCACAGTCGCCCAAGTAGCAGTGTTATGGCGGCGGCGCCAAACTGTGCTTTAGTAAGCAGCCAAAGGCCATATAGTGTTACGACAAAGCCGATAACTGTTATAACGTTTCCTGGTGTCACGATGCCGTTCGTCTGTCGAGCGATGCGCTGGAACCAGCTATAGTCGCGGCGTGGCCGTTTGAGCCAGTCCGGTCGTTTGCCTGTCCGATGTAAGTCCATATAGCTACTATAGCTTGCATGCTGCAAGAACGAAAACCGTCAGCTACCTCAAGGCTGGCGGTTTTCGTTTTGCGAGGAGCCGGGAGCCTACGTCTCGCTGGTAGTTGTGGTGGATTGACCGCTGTCGTGGTCGCATCCGCCGCCCGAACTACCGTCTTGCGACTGCGCGGTGTCGCTTGTGGCCGCGGCGGCCGTATCGGTTGTCGCGGTGTCGGTACTAGTGTCGTCCGTGGTGCTAGTGTCATCTGCCGTAGATGCCGCCGTCGTTTGGACGGTCGTGCCCGTTGTAGTGCCTGTCGACGTGCCTGCTGACGTAGTTGCCGACGTCTGCGTGGTCGCCGATGTGCTACCGGTGTCGGCGTGTGCCAGCACCGTGCCGCCGAGTATACCACCTGCTACGACCAGGCTCGGCAGTATAAGTTTGCTTAGCTTTACCTTCATCTTCTACCCTCCTTGTCCATCTTCATGGACCTCCCCGGTCTAAACCCGCCAGGCTAGCACAAGTATGCGCGCCGTAGCTGCCTACAAGCTGGGGGCCTCGCGTGCCTGTAGGGCAGCCCGAAGCCATCACACCTGACGCTTCCACGCGAATCGCACGAAGTGGCGGCTGAGCCTCAGGGAGACAAAACGCCTCCTTCGACCGACTTCGGATTCTTGATTATATGAGCGCAGCGGACAAGGCGGTAGGCGTACTTTAAGAGGGGCTGGCTCGAATTTACTTCGAGTCAGCTTGGGAGGGGCGAGCCCCTACCTCATATAATGCCGCAACGTACATGCTTTCGGACCAGCCGAGGGGTGTGTTTTCGTTGGCTTTGTTGGTGTGGCTGAAGTATAGTTCTGGGACTTTGCCTTCTTTGGTCACGGTTTGGGTTGCTTTGTCGAGGTACTGAAGCGCTTTTTCGTGGTTACCGAGCTTTTCGTAGCAGATGGCCAGCCACGAAAGGCCGAAGCACCACTCCGCTTCTTCGCTGTAACCGTCCGGGTTAGCGTTGTAGTACGCGTCATTCTTATACCGCAGCACGCCCTTGTCGCGTTCCAGGTGATACACCAGGTTGGTAACGATTTCGCCGGCGATGTGCTTGTCAACGACGTTGTACGGGTAAATGAGCGATAGCAGTGCTAGGTCGGTGAATTTGGTTTCTGATTCGCGCGGCAGTAATTTATCGAGAGCTTTTTGGCCGCGGTCTATGGCGTCTTGGTCCACGTCGAACCCGCCGACTTCTTTCCATTTTTTGAGTCCGGCTAGCACTGCGCCGATGGAACTGGCATGGACTTCCTCGGCTTCTTCCCACATGCCGTTGTCTGCGTCGTGCCAGTACTCGACGTTCGTAATGTAGTAGATGAGCGTCTGGACGGTTTTGCGGTCTTTGGCATTGCGCAGCATGCTGTGGCCTTTGGCCTCGAAATCTGCCAGCTTGTACAGTACCGCGCCGACGGCATCGTGCTGTTTATTGCCCCAGTCTTCCCAGAATTCTTCGAGCGTGTCGGGGTTGTAGCGAGCGTGTATATACTGCCAGCTTTCGAACGGTTTGTTAGTCGTGGCCCAATCTATTTTGTCGATGTGTTGGTCAAAAATGTCGAGCAGTGTCAGATAGTCTTTGGTCACAACCGCCCAATCGTCGGCGTATTCGAACGCTAGGGCTTCGTAGACGTTGTCCCGCAGCCAAGCTTTGTCGTAGCCGGTCGTCACAGCTTGGTCGCTAGCCAGGAACAGGCCGCGTGGAGTTATGAGCTTGCGGAGGTTTTCGAGGTGGCTTTCTATGCGCTCGTCTACGGTTTTGTCGGCCATTACAGTGCGACCTCGTTTAGGTCTTTGTGGTGGCTGTGGTCGTAGCTTTCGCCGACGTGGCGTTCATACTCATGCGCCAACAGTTTGTTCAGAATCTTTTCGGTGTTGTGGCCATTGTGAAACTCGGCGCGGATGGTAGCGGCTTCGGCTTCGGCGTGGAACAGCTGTGCGGCGAGTTCGAGGTGCTCGCGGATGGTGCCATCCTCGTGCTGCTCCGCCGCTTCGCGCAATGCCTTTTCTGCGGCTTGAGCTTCGGCGATGGGCGTGGTGCACTGCGTGCAGACATCGTACTCACCCAGCTTCAAGTTGTGGCCGCCGTAGTCGAAGGTTTCTGCCGGTGGTAGCGCACCAAGTACATCGGCAACAATTTCCAGCGCTTCGCTCGCTGCCTGTACTACATCTGGGTCGTCGGACTGTTTTTTAATCATATGTTGGTTTTCGTACCTTTTACAGCCAAAGTATAACACTTATGCTTTTACAATGGAATTAAAGCCGGGCTTGTCACACCCTGCGGTCACATTCTATAACCTCGCCATCCGGGGTGCCGTGGGGGCGGTAAATGTCGTCGTAAAATCGTTTCATTCTGGCAGCCTACCAAACCCAAAAATGGCTGTATGTAAGCTATATTACATGTCTGTTTTTGCTCCGTCGCGCAGCGCACTTCGGTACAGAAAAGTCGCTGACCGTTGTTCCCCACACCGTTGTAAAAATAGTCTTAGCAACCAGAATCGCGCGGTGGCCGTTTGCCTCCAACCTTAATAGGACTTACGCAAAATGGTGCAGTTGTATAAGGCAGCCCTATGGTCATTTGTTCTTATAGACTTCTGAGCGGTGTTGGACGCGGAGGATAACGATGTCGTGCCTATGGACATCGAACACGACCCGGTAATTGCCGACTCTCCAGCGGTACTGGCCGTCGTCGCTGTTTACCAGGCTGCTCGCGAACTGGAGCGGGTCTTCGGAGGCAAGGAAGTACTCGAGCTTACTGCGGATACGCTTTTTGACTACGGCGTCGAGTTTGCGGATATCTTTCTGTGCTGTCGGCGTGAACAGGATTCGGTAGCGCATGCCAGGAATTGTACCAGAGTACCAATTTGTTACAAGGCACCGAAAGTATCTTCGAGACTGGACAGTTCTCCGCGGGCCGCCTCTGCCCGGGCTTCGCGTATGCTGCGGACGTATTGTTTGTCGCGGAGGGCGAGCAGGTCTTCGAGGAGCTCTACGTTGACCAGCGCGGCATCGGTGCGGTTGCGCCGTTTTATCAGCATGATATTGCGCGAGTCGTCGACGGCGTCCAGGACGTCTGACATGTTGTTGCGCATAACGGTTGCGCCGACCGACTGTACGGATAATTTACTCATAATGTTCCTTTCAAATGTACATCCCAAACGTACATTACTGAGTATGCGCCCGTACTCCCTCTAATGCAAGTGTTTTTACGTGTTTTAGCAGCCGCCGAGGTGCATGACCTAACTACGCTGCTTGCTTATAGCTGGGCGTATGCCTGATGGGCCGAGGCGAGAAGCACTCCCCGGCCAGTGTCTGCCACGTCAATTTGATTTTCGTTGGCGGGCTTACAGGCGGTCAATATGTAGCTGTGTTCATAGTAATTTTCGGCAACATGGTTAACACGGCCTAATCGGGCCAGAGGGTCATTCCTATTCCTGAGTCCCCAGTAAGTGCCTCTGGCATTCAGCCAATTTTGATCTGCGTGCGAAAAAGATGGTTCTGGCATGTCCCAGGTGGGGAATATATCACTGCGCTGGTCATATCGGCCGAGACCGGGTTGGAATAGCCGCTGATTATAGGGAATGGTCGTCAAGCCCGAGAATCCTACTTTCGATAGGCGTCTAACTAGCTGTGTATGGTCGGCGGGCGTATCTTCTTCGGATATCACGACTTGCCCACCTGGTTCCAAGACGCGGAAGACTTCCGAAAAACCTTCAAGGGTTTCGGCAAGAGTCTGTCGAGAACGTATACCCTGTGTTTGGGGGTCTTTCGTGCGTAGGAAGCTTAAGCTGTACTCCCCGATAACACTTTTCATGATGACACGCCTAAAAGCCTCGTTCTTATAAGGCAACGCAGACATGGCGCCGATACATGCAGTGTCATAATATTCATTACTAAGGGGTTCATATCTATCGTAAACGACCATAGTGCTGATTCTTTTGGCGTCAATCGCAAGGTAGTCGATGTCTTCGGCGCTAAAAATAGTGCCAGGGTTTTGGATGGCTGGATTGTCGCCAGCCCCGATTTCGAGAAGTCGATTTGGCATTTACAAAACTATACGTGCAAAAATGTCAAATTGCAAGCATCGTGTTATTTTGACGTGTTAGCAGCCGCCGAGGTGCATGACCCAGATGGGGCTGCCGCTGTTGGCTAGGTACGCGACGCCGATGTCGCGGTAGCTGGCGTGCATTATGTTGTCGTGGTGTCCTGGGGAATTCATCCAGGCGGTAAAGACGGCGAGGGGTGTTTGCTGCCCCTGGGCGATGTTTTCGGCGTAGCAGCCCGCAGTATAGCCATCGGTGGTTATCCAGTAGCCGAAGGCGCGGCCGCAGGCGGTGTGGCTGAAGCCGCAGCTCTGTATGTCGGTCGCTTTGTGCGCGGCCGATGTCATAAGGTTGGCGTTGGCGCTGATGGCGCTGAAGCCGTTGTAAACGCGAGCATGGCTGGTCAGACATACCAGCACCGTCGTGGTGGCATTTACGTCCGATTGGCCGGGACATTCCGCCTCGGTGGCGTATTCGCTGCCGGTCGGAGCCGGCGTGGGAGTTGGGGCGGGTGCGGGTGTTGGTGTCGGGACTGGCGTCGGAGCCGGCGCGGTGGTTTTCGGTGTTGCGACTGGCTGGGGGGCTGGTGTGGTCACTGCCGGCGTGGTGGCCGTCGGAGCCGGTGCGATGTCTGCTGCTTTCGGTGTGTCCGGCTGCTTGGCCGCTGTGCCGCCGCTGCTACCTGTCGCGCCGCTGCCGGTAGTTTGGGTGGTACCGGTGGGCTTGTTACTTTTGCTGGCCATCTTGTACAGCTGCTGGCCGCTGGCGACCGCGGCGGTGCCACCCACAACTAACGCTACCGCGATGAGTACGGCGCGTCTGCTCTGCAGAAAAAGCAATCGTTTCGGTGTTTTCTTTTTTGTTTTTATGGTCGTGAAAACCTTGTCTATGTCATGAAAACATTAGTATTATACCACTTTTTCGGTCCTCTGCGATTTTCGGTCTAAGGCGTCCTTTGCTTGTGTGCCACATTTCTTGTCATATGACGGATTTTGTGACACGCAAGCGGCCCCTATAACGCTAAGTGCGGGCTGCCTACAAGACCTCTACGAAAGTACGGCCCTTGCCCTTACCTTCACCAGGGTCGCGGAACTGCAAGCGGCCACGGTTGAACGCCAATGAAATTTCTATGCCGCGGTTGACCCTTCGTCCGCGCAGGGCTTTCAGCGCGTATGCCTGGAAATAGGGGTTTGCTGCCGCGTCGATAACTATCTGTCGCAGCTGTTCGGGGGCGGTGCTGATATCTCCGCTGAGCGAGAAGGTTGATTCCTTCTCATTGAACTTCAGCCCTACCAAGTACGTACGATTGAAAAGCGGGTCGTCGGCCGAAATCCTGGCATCGTTCTTTTGTAATTCGACTTGTGGAATCGAACCGAGTAGTAGCGCGCTCAACGTATCAGAATCGGCGTCGACATCACGCCGCGTGGGTGGAAGGCTGGGGAGTTTGACCATTGGCAGCTCGATACTGCTCTCGGTTTGGGGCCCTAGCTCGGGGCCGGTCGTATTTACGGCTACGCGGCTTTGTGGCAGCGGCAGTCCGGATGGAGCGAAGCTTTTGCCGGCAAATTTGATTCGTACTGCTGCTCGGGTGTCTGGTGTACGGAAACCAATGGCTACCGCATTTTCAGCGCCATTTCGCAGCAGCGCTTCACGAGCCAAGTCAGGCAACTGACCTAACTTGTTTGGGTTCTTAAAATCAGCCCGTGAGCCGGTGCCGACGATTACTACATCCCGGTCGCCCAGTAGCTCATCAGCAATACTGAACCCAGGGTTCGAAGGCAGCGATACTTTTCCCAGGCCTTTACGACGGTCGAGACTTTCGCCACTGGTAAGCAAATCTGCAAATACGTTGTCCAGTATAGGCCTGAATCCGCTGGCCGCAATGATATGGTCTGCCTGAAGCACTTTCGTGCCGCCGTTGCGACCGACTTGGAGCGGATTGCCGTTCCCATCGACTAACTCAAGCTTGCCCTCGCTATTCTCACGGACATCATTGACGCGAGCTGTCACGAGCTCCAAGAAGCTCGGTTGGCCGTTGCGCGACTTAAGGTCGTTAATTTGAGCATAACGTGGCCGCTGGCTTAGCGGAGCATTGGTAACAACATATACTTTGCTTATGCCGTTCAGGTTTGGGTTACCGCTTTCAAATTGGCGTCCGAGGTATTCGATAAGTACGTCGGCCGAGTTGCCACCCCCATAAATAGCAATCGTACCTTTGGGCGAAGCTGGTTCACCTTCGGGGCTTGAAAGGGCTTCGAAAGCGCCGATAGTATCGGTGAGGCGTGGGAATCCGTCGGCAGCTCGCTTGTCGCTTAAAAGGACTTTTTCTGCTTGTGACCCGGGTAGGTTTAAGCCGTAGTTCGGTTCACCTAGGCCGCTTGCGACCACTATGGCGTCCGTTCGGACGTAGGTAGTGATTGTTCCCCCTTCTGGTGTCTGATATTCCAAAGTGACCTGCTTGTTGCCGGGTTGCCCATCGCTAACCGGGCTTACGCCGACAACACGAGTCGAGAGCATAGTATTGTCGACAAGCATAGCCGCTTGGAGCTGCAAGATACGGGCCAGGTCTACATTGGTCGGGTAACGCTTTGTGGAGATGTTATCGGGGTTGGGCAAGTAGTCGACGGTGACGTTGATGCTGCCTTGCCGTACGTCTGAACCTTCATTTCGCTCGCCCGGATAGGCTACCAAGGGGCTTCCGTATGACCGTACAGAAATACCCTTTTCGTCGGCCGGCAGCAAATCGGGCATGGTGTTCGTAGTATTACTAATGCTGTTGGCGCTGTTGAGCTCCCATGAAAGGCCCTTGGCGACCGCAAAAGGACCGCCCGGTAATTTGCCTGCATCGACGTAGAGTGCTTGAGCGGCAAGTTCGGGGTTGCTCCGATTCAGTTCACCGGCTGCTGCCATGCCGTTTGGGCCCAGGCCAATCTGCAAAATCGGGACATAGGTGCCTGGTGTTAGATTTTCCTTGGTGAATGCGTCAAGCGATGTAAAGTGTTCCTCGAGATACAACGAGGTTAGCTCTGGCCGCTCGCGTACTAATGCTACGAGATGAGGGTTAAAGACGGTCAAAAGCTGCACCGAATCCAGGTAGGCTCGCTCGATATCGCTCAGGTCGCGCTGTGCCTTCAGTGCATCGGCGCGCTGTACATATGCGTCACGATTGCCGTTTCTGCCATGAACGTTCCCCGAGACATATTTACCTACTAGGGCTTCACCGCCAAAGCCGCCACGAAGCGCTTCGAACAAAGGCATAACATTTCCTTCGAAGCGCCGGACTAGGTTTCTGACCGCTACAATATTGCGCTCGCGAATTGGTTCGGCCAGGTCGATATCCGTTCGCTGTTCGGGTCGGCGTGCGCGCAAGCCTTCGACTTCGACTTCCTTGAGCAATGCAAAGCGGCCAGGGTCGATACCCCGCCGAGCGGTGGTTATAAGGGCTAATTCGTCTAATAGGTTTTGGCGCAAGGTGCTGTTTTCAGGACTTTCGCCTGGCAAATCGACGATTTCTTGGACTAAACCTTGCACGTTAGGGTCGTTCATAAACCGTTTGCGTAGTTCGACTAGTTCAGCCTCGAAAGCAAAGGCGTCTAGCCGGGTGGTGATGCCTAGGAACTGCTCCTTGGCTGTTTGAAATTTTGCAAAATAGTCTACCCCGGCAATGGTTGGGCGTATGGGCGCTTCATCGAGTTGGGCGACGACGCTCGCGATTTTCTGCCGGTCTATAGTCAGCTGTTTTACGAGGTTACCGAAAAATAGGTTAACCTCACCTTGGTACACTGAATTAGCTAAAACAGAGAGAAGTTGTGCGCCCTTTTCGTCGCGGAGCGTTTCAATGGTTTTGGCAGTGGTGCCGAGCATGGTGGCAGCCGCGCTAAAGTCGGGAGTGTCTTGGCCGATTTTTTCGTATATGCTGGCTATAAGGGTGTCACGGCGGATTCCTAGCGCTTCGGTTTGTAGCTCCTGCACGAGCTGCTTGTCGGCATCGTCGATGACTTCGTAACCCTCTAGGCTGCCAAGCGCTGCTTCGGCACTGCCGGACTGTTGCCAGAAGCGGCTCCGTATACGTATGCGCCGAGCTGTTTGAATGTACGTTTCGAGCGTCGTAATATCTGCCCGCATCTCTGTCGAGTCGGATATATCGGCGTACTTGTTACGCTGTTCGTCTAGCAGGCGCAGCATGTCCTTATCGTTGCCCGTGAGTAGTAGTGCTTCGATACCGCGGTCGATTGCTCTATTCGGCATCTTGCCTTTGAAGTTCGCCAACGCCGTAAAATCATTGGCGGTAGTGTTGTCGAGTCCAAGTTGCCTGCTGCGTTCGGCCACTGTCTGTACGGATAATCCGTCCCGTACGATTTCGCGCGCTACTTCCGCGGCTCGCGAGGTGCGTGACTTAACTGCCCTCTGCCTAGTTGCGTCTGCAATGTATTTAATAACTTCCGCTTGTTCACGGCCGACTGAGCGTGTTTCGGTAAGGCGTTCCGCAAGGGCCCCATTGCTAGTAGTGACGTTTCCCCCTCTACCTTTGAACAGAACGTAGCCTTCTCTATTCCTTACGACTCCGTTGCGCGCTTCTAGGCGCCCGTCGAGTTCTGTGGGCGAGTAGTTGCCTCCTAGCGCATCGCGCAAGAACGAGGCGGTGTCGCGGAGGCCTTTTTCTGTGCTCGAGAGTTTGTTGACGCTGTTCGCGACGGTACGTATAACTTCCGCTTGTTCACGGCCGACTGAGCGTGTTTCGGTAAGGCGTTCCGCAAGGGCCCCATTGCTAGTAGTGACGTTTCCCCCTCTACCTTTGAACAGAACGTAGCCTTCTCTATTCC
>JBDHUJ010000006.1:0-51449 GCA_039809105.1 Saccharimonadales bacterium (SeqCode) | reverse complement strand
CCAGCCAGCACTTTTTATTCCCAGGAATATCTGGTAGTTTTGACATTGGAACATCTCCTCTTTACTTGGTAGCTTTACATCTCCAAGTTTACGGGATGTTCCGTTTTAGTTTAGTGAACCAAATAAAGAGTATCACTGACAAAACGGAACGTATCTGGTACAATGGCCCGCAGTATGAAAACCTTCGCGCAAATGCGCCAGACCCGTCTTATGATGATGCCCTCGCGGGCGTAACTTTTCTTTTCTCAATTGTGGGCTTACGCAGAACGGCACATTCCGGGCGAAATGCTCCGCTCCTGGACGAGGCCGTATTACCAATACGTCTCCGCTCCGGTGCTCCCTTCATCCCAGACTGCACCATTCTGCGTAACCCCTTCAGCCACTGCATAACCCCCCAAGAACTATCCGACTAAGAACCCAGAACTAATTAAGGTACAATATATCCGATGAGCAACTACTATGTAACTACTTCTATTCCTTATGTCAACGGCGAACCGCACCTCGGCCACGCCATGGAGTTCGTCATGGCCGATGTCCTGGCCCGGGCAGCCCGCAAGCGCGGCGAAAACACGCTGTTTAGTACCGGCACCGACGAACATGGCGGCAAAATCGCCGAAAAGGCAACCGAGCTCAAGCTAAAGCCACAGGAACTGGCCGACCAGATGAGCCAGAAATTCCGCGACCTCGTTGCAGCGCTCGATGTCGCGCCCGACCGCTTCATCCGCACTACTGACAAAGGTCACGAGCAACGCGCTCAACTGGTCTGGAAGGCGCTGTCGGCCGACATTTACAAAAACAAATACGTCGGCTGGTACTGTACCGGCGACGAAGAATTCTTTACCGAAACGCAAGTCAAAGAAAACAACGGCATTTGTCCCGACCACAACCGCCCGTACGAAAAGGTCGAAGAAGAAAACTACTTTTTCCGCCTTTCCAAATACAATGAGGAAATCCTGCGACTTGTCGAGAGCGACCAGCTGCATGTCATCCCCGAAACGCGTAAAAACGAAATCCTCAGCGTCATCCGCGGCGGCTTGGACGACATAAGCATCTCTCGGCCGAAAGAAAAGATAGACTGGGGCATCGCGGTGCCGGGCGACCCGAAGCAAGTCATGTATGTCTGGTTCGAGGCGCTCCTAAACTACATAACCGTGCTTGGCTACCCCGAACACGAAGATTTCAAGAAGTTCTGGCCGGCGAACGTGCAGGTCGTGGGCAAGGGAATCATCCGCTTCCATGCCGCCATATGGCCCGGAATTTTGCTGGGACTAGGCCTGCCGGTGGAAAAAGAACTGTACGTGCACGGCTACGTAACGGTCGACAACAAGAAAATGAGCAAATCGCTCGGCAACTCTGTTTCGCCCAACGAAATCCTGGAAAAATACGGCCCCGACGCCTTCCGCTACTACTTCCTGCGTCACGTCCCAAGCTACGGCGACGGCGATTTTAGCTGGGACGCGTTCGAAGCCGCGTACAACAACGAACTCGCCAACGAACTCGGCAACGCGGTCCAGCGCACTGTCGCCATGATTCAGAAATACCAAGGCGGCATGATAGGCGACATCCCCCCGGCCGAACACGACACTGGCGGCTACGACACGGCGCTGGCCGAATGCCGCTTCGACCGCGCGCTCGACGAAGTCTGGGAGCGCGTGCGCGGGCTCAACCAGTACATCGACATTGAAAAACCATGGGAAATCGCCAAATCTGGCGACGAAGAGCACCTGAAAGAAGTATTGGCCAACCAAGCCAGCGACTTACTGCAAATAGCAGACCTATTGGAGCCGTTCCTGCCCGGCACCGCGGCGAAAATCAAAACTGTCTTCGAAACCGGCCTCGTCCGCCCCTTGGACAGTACTCTTTTCCCTAAACACGACGCCCCAAAGGAATAAATGGAACTCTTTGATACGCATTGTCATACGCATGAGTTGGTGCGGAAGCTGACGCCGGTGTATGACAAGTGGCGTGAGGATGGGGTTGAGCGGACACCGGAAGGGGTGTTGGCTGCAGCCGAAGAGGCGGGCGTCACACGCATGCTGTGTATCGGTACGAGCTACCCAGATAGCGAATTGGCTGCGGACTTCGTGAAAAATAGGGAAAACTTGTGGGCTTCTGTTGGCATTCACCCGCATGAGGCAAAAACGGCCCTCGCGGAAGGGCATCTGGACGCGTTTGCAGCCCTTGTGGGCCGCCCGAAAGTGGTAGCCGTGGGTGAGTGCGGGCTGGATTACTTCTATGACCATTCACCCAGAGCGGCCCAAACAGAGGTGTTGAAGTTCCAGTTGGACCTGGCAGTCAAGCACGATTTACCGGTGTCATTCCATGTCCGCGAGGCGTTTGACGACTTTTGGCCGATTTTCGATAGCTACGGGGGTAAGATTCGCGGTGTTTTGCATAGTTTTACCGACAATCAGGCGAATTTGGCTAAGGCTGTGGAGCGCGGGCTGTACGTCGGCGTCAACGGCATCGCCACATTTGCCAAAGACGAGCAAAAACGTGTGATATATCGCACAATTCCACAACATCTACTCCTGTTGGAAACCGATGCCCCATTCTTGACCCCAGTGCCATTCCGTGGTAAAGTGTGTGAGTCAAAACATGTGCGGGTCACGGCGGAGTTTCTGGCCGGGCTGCGTGGAGAAAATCTCGATGGCCTTGCTGCCTACACCACGCAAAACGCACGAAATTTATTTCAGGTGTAGTGTATGAACAACCACAGTGGTACCCCGCAGGAATCCCGTCAGATAGCGCCCGAATTGCGGCGTACTGACCCCATTAGCCTAGAGGCGCTTCGTTCGTTCTTGTACGCCATTGACAAGTCGACCTACGAGGCGCAAGTCGTTGCCGCGCGGGTGCAGAACCAGTACGCTCAGGCGCCTGCACCGGATATGTACCAGTCGGGGGCGGCAATCGGCCCCCGTGTAACAACAGGGGTAGACCCGTATGCTCAAGAAGCTTCTCAGTATACTCTTGCCGCGTGACGCCGAAGCACATCGCGCCGAAACGTATCGTCGGATTATCCGGGAAAGCGCCCAGATGGGTGGCTCGCTCTTTGGGCCGGTAGCGCCGGGCGGTCGCCGGGAGTTTTTCTGCCTGGATGAACACACCTGGGTATGGCACGAGGAATGGACCGATGTGGGCGGCATGCGCCACGCACGGACCACCCGTTACGATATCCGGCCGCACGGCATCCTGAAGGCGCAAGACGGTGAACCGTACCAGCGGGTCGGCGCCGAAGAGACATCACGACTGCTCGCGGCCATGCAGGCATACCAACAGCGGTTGCACGAGAAATACGACCCGCTGCTTGCGGTCGCCGCATAAGTTACAATTATCGATATGATTTACCTTGACCATGCGGCTGCAACCCCGGTTTCGCCCGAAGTACTGGCGGCCATGCAGCCGTTTTTCGCCAGTTCGTTTTATAATCCGTCGGCTACGTACGCCCCGGCAAGAGCAGTGCACCGGCAATTGGAAGCGGCGCGGGCCGCTGTGGCTGGAGTACTTGGCGCGCGCCCCGGCGAAATTATCTTTACGGCCGGGGGTACGGAGGCAGATAACTTGGCGATTGACGGAGTTATGCGGCAGTTTCCGGACGGCAATATAGTAGTAAGCGCCGTCGAGCACGACGCAGTACTTGCCCCGGCTGCACAGTACGATTGCCGAATCGTGAAGGTAGATGCGAAAGGCGTGATAGACCTGGACGACTTGGCGCAGAAAATCGATGAAAACACCGTGCTTGTAAGTGTGATGTACGCCAACAACGAAGTTGGCACCATCCAACCCCTCCGCCGCGTTGCCGATATAATTGCTCACAAGCGAGCCGCGCGAGCTGCTAACCCCTCCGCCCTAAACCCTAAGCCCTTGCTTTTCCACACCGATGCCTGCCAAGCCGCCAACTACCTCGACCTCCACGTCTCGCGCCTCGGCGCCGACCTTATGACCCTGAACGGCGGCAAAATATACGGCCCGAAGCAGAGCGGCGTGCTGTATGTGGCGGCCCACGTGCGGCTGCAGCCGGTTATCCGCGGCGGCGGCCAGGAACGGAACCTGCGCAGCGGCACCGAAAATGTCGCTGCAGCCGTAGGGTTCGCGAAGGCGCTCGAACTGGCGCAGGTCGCGCGGCACGATGAAGCGAAGCGTTTGAGCGGATTGCAGAACCTGGCGTTCAAGCTCATCGCCGAAAACCTTCCCCGGGCCGTCGTGAACGGCTCGGCCAAACACCGTCTGCCCAACAATGTGCACCTGACGTTGCCGGGCCAGGATAATGAGCGGCTACTGGTGGAGCTGGACTTGCAGAATATACTTGCCGCGGCCGGTTCAGCCTGCAGCGCCAGCAGCGAAGAGCCGAGCCACGTGCTGCGCGCCATGGGTATTGCCGACGGCGATGCGCGAAGCAGCGTGCGTCTGACCATGGGCCGCGCCACCACCGAAGCTGATATCCGCACGGCTCTCGAAACCCTGATGCAACTGGCAAAAGCGTAATTGCTGGTTAAAATAACAACAATCCAACTCCTTGCGCCGAAATATTACCAGATAAGAAAAATGCCTTGAGAGGACTGTTCTCTCAATTTCTCTCAATTTGATGAGGCGGCTGGCGGAGTGTGCTACACTAAAGCATAAGGATATAAGATGGACGCGCAGGAACAGCCAGGACAACCGGTACCACCCGAAAACCAGCCAAATGGAATACTCCAGGCGCCACCCGGCGGTTTGGGCGGGGGCGCGCTGGCAGAAACAGTCATGGCCGACCCGGCTCTGGAGCCGGACAGTGGAGCCGGTGGCGCGGACCAGCAAGCGGGATATACGTCCGGCGCGCCGGAAGCCAACGAGGGCAGCCAAGAGCAAGGCGTTCCGACTCTCCCTAGAGTAACCGACGCATTCGGTGGCGGATACGGCAGCGGTGGCCTCTTTCCACCCCGGAAAGCACCAGAAGCCTCTTCTGAAGGTGCCGACCCAACCCCACAGGCTCAAGCCCCACAGACTTGGGGAGAACGGGAGCTGGAGGAGGCTACGCCCGCCGTAACAGCTTCCGCAACGGCCGAGGCTGTTGCCGAGCCTGAACCGGCAGAACAGCCCCAATCCACAGAGCCTCCTATAGACACCCAGTCCGACACTCAGCCCGAAGAGGCACCCAATGACGTGCCCGATTCAAGTGGTGATACGGAAACCGGACCGCTCGGCGAAGGCCAAGCGGATGGTACCAACTCTCAGACCGAGATTACTGCCGCCGCTGCCGAACCGGCTCAGATGAATATTCGGTATCGTGACGGCGAAGTCGCTGGGGGCGACGCCCTGACTGCCGAAGACAAGCTGCCATCGGCCACTCCCGGTCTGGTGGAAGACAAGGAGCTCGCCCATGACATGGCGCTGGAAGGTGACGAATACCGTACCAAGGCTGCCAATGCCCGTCACGCAGAGGAATCATCTCAAGCGGTGCAGGCTGCCGTTATAGAGCAGAACAGGCTTCAGCAGCAACCGGTACCCTCCCTGCTACACCCGATAGCTCGCAGCGAACATAAGGAAAAGTTGGCGCAAGCGAACGAGAATGCCGAAAGCCTTACGAGAGAAGCCTGGGGGCCGGACGGTGAAGTGACTAAAGTACGTGCCGATGCGAGCCTAGATGGCTATCGTGGTTCGGAAACTACTGCCGAACTTGCGGCTTCTTACGACACCCGAGCGCAAAGACTGGAAGAATGGGTGCAAATTTTGCACGACCACCCCGTAAGTGAGGAGTTCAAAGCGGCTCATCCCGGTCTCGAAATCACGCCCCGTAACCTCCTGCGGTTAGAGGAACAAGCTAAGAGAGATGCGCGCAGCGCGGACTTCTACGAAAAGCACCAAGACAACCTCGAAGCCAGCCCACACGTCAACGTCGAAGATTTGCTGGCGGAGGCAGACAAAGAGACAGCCGATGAATACCGGCGTCTGCAGGAGCAGGTGTCGCAAGCCCAACAGGCTCAAGAGGAAATCCTGCGCGAGTTGTACAGAAGCCAGCACATCGACCCGCTGCGTATCCAGACCACACTGGTCAATAGCTTCTTGGACGAAATCCGAAGCGGTGAAGCCAGTGGTGCCCAAGCTGTCGAGCCGACGGCGGACGCACCAGCTTAAATTCCGAGAAACGGTTCCTCGGAAAGTATCTTCAGTGAAGGGTATGCGCTGACCCACATACACTTTTTCTGACGCCAGGGGTGCTCCGCCAGTAGTTTCGCTCCTGCCTCCGCGGAGTGACCCCTGTCTTACAGAAAAAGTGTATGTGGGTCAAGGGGGTATGCAGTATGGGGTGGAATCGGGTATACTTATGCTTAGGAAAATATAAACACCGCTCGCAGTGGGAAACACCAAAATGAAGCTCCATAGTGTACTGCTCCGTGTCGCTGCCGGCATCGTCGGCAGTTTCTTGCTAGTCGGTGTCGCCACGGCTGCCACGACCGGCAGCAAAACGGATAGTAAAACCGACAGCAAAGCTACGACAGAGGCCAGTTCGGCCGCCAGCCTGCAGGGTTACGCTGCCGACAAAGCACTACAAGTCGGCACGGTCGTAAAGCTGACCGGGACGGGTGCGACCAAAGTCGAACCGGCTACGCAGGCCAAGCTGAGCGAAATGTTCGGCGTGGTGGTCGACCCGCACACGCTGTCGCTGACCATTTCCTCCGCCAGCTTGCAAAACGAAGCGTACGTGGCCCCGACCGGCACCTACCAGACACTGGTCAGCGACCAGAACGGCGCCATAAAAATCGGTGACTACGTAACGCTCTCTGCCATAGACGGCGTTGCCATGAAAGCCACCGCCGACCAGAAGATAGTGCTGGGCCGGGCTGCCGGGGCGTTCGACGGCAAGGCCAATATACTCGGTACCGCCAACCTGAAAGATTCGACCGGCAAATCGACGCAGGTACATCTGAGCGGTATCTTGGTCGCTATAGACATCCGCCAGAACCCCATAGAAAAAAGCACCAAAGCCAACGTGCCGCCATGGCTCCAGCGCCTCGGCGAGGCGGTGGCCGAAAAACCGGTCGGGCCACTGCGGATTTACCTCAGTATCGCCATCACCGGCGCGAGCATCGTGGCGGCGCTCGTGTTGCTGTATTCAGGGGTGCGGAACAGCCTCATCGCCATCGGCCGCAATCCATTGTCGAAAAAGTCAATCTTCCGTGGCCTGCTGGAGATAGTTTTAACAAGCATAATAGTTTTAATTATCGGTCTGTTTGCGGTATATTTACTATTAAGATTATGATGCGCATGAAGGGGGAGGGTATAACGACATGACGGTTTGGTGGCTCGCGTTCATCGTGGCAAGCCTGCTGGCGGTGTTTGCCGGCTTTGTGTATCTGGCGACGCAGCTGCAGAAGCTGTCCGGCGGCAAGCAGGCCAAGGGCGGTTCGGGGGAGATTTACTCGGAAGCTGCCGAAGACGAAGTTGCGCACTTGTTCAACGAAGAGTTCCGTGAAGAGTTGCGCAACCGCGGCCGCTTACGCTTCGAAAAAATCATCGACGAAAACGCTATGTTCCTGAAGCAGGACCTCGACCTGACCATCGCCCAGCTAAACGAGTACATGAAGGCCGAAATTTCCAAGAACCTCAACGAAGAGTTCGCAGCCTACGCCAAAGCCATGCACGAAGCGCAGGAGCTCGCGCTGTCGGCGCTGCAGAAGACTGCTTCCGATGTCGAAGAGCAGCGTCTGGCGCTTGCCGCCGCGCTCCAGAAGAGCGTCAACGAACGCGAAGCCGCCTTGGTAGCTGTGTATCAGCAGAACATGGCAAAAGTGGTCGAGCACTATGTGTTGCAGGCGCTGGGCGACCAGATAGACCTCAAAGCACAGCTGCCGTTCATACTGAAGCAGCTCGAAGCCGAGAAACAGAATATTATCGAGGATATGCGGCTGTGAGCACCGAAGCGCCCACGTACGTACTGCCGGCCGCCGTCGTTTCCCGGGCGGACCTTGCGCGTCTGGTGCGCGAGGTCGAGCAGCTGGACAATGATTTCGAGGTGCAGAAAGTCCGCGACCACCGCGACGAAGGCCACTACGCCATGCCGAATATCAGCCGTGGCCTGACCGACTTCCTGACAACCAACGAAATCAAAATCGGTGATGCCAAAGAACGTACCCACCTGAAAGAGCGCCTCCGCGTCCTGAAAGACAAAGCGCCCATAGTCCACGTGACATTCGCGACCGATGCCGACCCGGAGTTTCTGGGCCAGTTGGTCGACTGGTTGCGTACCGAAGTGCACCCGCAATCGCTGCTCAGCGTCGGGCTGCAACCGTCGCTTATCGGCGGCATGTATGTGCGTACACCCAACCATGTGCACGATTTCAGCCTCCGCAAAATCATGGCCGGCAAACGCGACATCATCGTACAGGAACTACAGGGGCTGGCACCATGAGCGATGTGATGTTCGAAAAACTGGTTGCCGAGGGCAAACCGGTCGGTGAAGTTATCGGCATAGACAGCTTCCTGGTCAAGGTCCGTGGCCTGCAGCCGGCCAACACCCACGCATTGGTGCGGTTCGAAGACGGCAGCAAAGGCTATATACACCACGTCTACGAAGATTACGTGGTCATAATGAAGCTCGGCACGACGGTGCTGCACATCGGCATGGTGTGTGTCATACAGCACGAACACCTGCTGACGAAAGTCGGCAAGAACTTCGTCGGCCGGGTTATAAACATTTTCGGCGAACCCATCGACGGCAAGGGCGACATAGAACCGGACGGTGTGTGGGAAGTGTTCCATAACGCGCCCATGTTGTACGAGCGCAAGCTGCTCGACCATCAGCTGGAGACGGGTATAACCGTGCTCGATATCAACTTCTCGCTGGTGCGCGGGCAGCGTATGGCCGTGCTGGGCGACGGCAAGGTCGGCAAGACGGCTATGACCACGCAGATTGCCATCAACCAGAAAAACACCGACATCACGGTCATATATGTGCTCATCGCCAAGCGTCAGCGCGACGTGGCGCAGCTGGTCAGCCGCCTAGAGAAAAACGAAGCGCTGCAAAAGGCCATTATCATCGTCACGAACATGTTCGAGTCGCTGGTCTGTACTTACTTGGCGCCCTATATCGGTGCGGCGCACGGCGAATATTTCTGGCAACAGTGCGCCATGGATACGCTTATCATTTACGACGACCTGACCTCACATGCCCAAGCCTACCGCGAAATCTCGCTCATAGCCGGCGTGTCGCCGGGGCGTGACTCGTACCCGGGCGACATGTTCTACACGCACTCCAGTCTCGTCGAGCGGGCTGGTCGCTTGGATAGCAACGGCGCCTCGCAGACTATCTTGCCTATCATTTACGCGCCTGCCGGCGATATTACCGCCTACTTGCCGACCAACGTCATGTCCATGACCGACGGTCAGTGGATTTTGGATATGAACGTCTTTAAAGATACCATGCGTCCGGCGGTAAGCACCGGCCTGTCGGTGACCCGTGTGGGTGGCGTCGGCCAGAACAAGCGCCAAAAAGGTTTGGCGGCTGCCCTGAACAAAACATTGGCCGGCTACCGTGTGGCCGAAGAATACGCTCACTTCGGTACCGAGCTGTCGCCCGAAGCGCAGGCCGACTACGACAAAGGTAAGGCACTCTTTAAACTTATGAACCAGGATATCGGCGAAGGCTACAGCCTGATGGACCAGCAGTTCCTGCTCGACATCGTGCTGAATGCTACGCCCGAGGAAAAAATAGACATCCCCGGCCTGAAGGCTGCCGTCAAAGAATTCAGCGCCAAGGTAGTGGAAGAGGGCGAGCAAAGCAACTTCGATGCGCTGCGCGACGAGCTGAAGGCCAAAGTAGTCGTCGCCAAGAAGGAAGAAAAGAAGCCGGCCGCTGCTCCGGCTGCCAGCACCGAGGCGCAGCCCGCCGATGGCAAGAAAGAGGATGATAAAAAGTCCGACGACAAAGACGGCGACAAGAAGGATGCCAAGAAAGGCGACGACAAAAAAGACGAAAAAGCCGATGACAAATCTAAGGACGATAAGCCTGCCGACGACAAAGCCGGTGATGACAAAAAGGACGGCAAGAAATGAGCAGGGTAGGGCTTAGGGTTTGGGGTTTGGGGTTTAGTTCGCTGGCGGACGGATTGATGCACGGCGCCCTACACCCTACGCCCTACGCCCTACGCCCTAGCACACCGGAGGTACGAGCATGAAACGACCACTAGAAATCAAGGCCGAGGAAGCCTCCATGCGCACCATCGTGTCCTTGACCAGTGCGTTCGAAAGCCTTTCCAGCATGCAGATTACTAAGACCAAGAACAAAGTGCTCATCAGCAACCAGTTTTTCGACGAAGTTTGGGGCATATACAAACAGATTCGTATGGACGTGATGTTTAACTTCGGCCGCAAGGTAGATGAAAAGCCCCTCGACAAAGAGTTGCTGATACTCATTACCGCCCAGGCGGGCATGAGCGGCGATATTGACCAGCGGCTTATACGCAAATTCCGCGAGCGCTACGACCCGGAAAAAAACGATGTGCTGGTTATCGGCCACCATGGCGCGCAGCAGCTCGAGCAAGCCAAAATAATCCCCAAAATCTACTACGATATGCCCAAGAAAGATTACATAAACGTCGAGCCGCTGATGTGGGAAATCAAGAAATACAAAACCAGCCGCGTGTTTTACCAAAGCTACGTTTCGCTCAGCCAGCAGGACATCAAAGAGCTCGACCTGAGTGAAGTCGTCTCGGCGCGCGGCCGGATAGCCGACCTTGACTCGGTAGATGAAGACAAAATAACCGAAAAGACCTACATTTTCGAGCCGAATGCCTACGCCGTGACGATGCACCTCGAAGCGTCCATTTTGCGTCTGACACTCGCCCAGTTTATCTACGATTCACGCCTGGCGCAGTTGGCCAGCCGGTTCAAAGCGATGACTGCCGCCAAAGAACGTTCCATAGAAACGGCTAACGACCTGCATGTGGCGTACAGTCGTGCCAAGCGCGCGTTAGTCGACGTGCGCCTCAAAGAATCGCTGGCGGGCCTGAAGAAGATACGTGCTGGAGGTGCGGAATGAAGAAGCTGTTTACCATTTACCATTTACCATTTACCATACGTTCTCCTTTTACCATGAACCGTGCGGGCGTTCTTCGCGGTAAACGGTTTACGGTGAATGCACGGAAAACGGTGAACGGAAAACAGGTAACGGTAGCCGGAGGCGTGGTATGAGCAAGGGTATAGTCAGGGTCCTGCGCGACCTCGTCATAAAAGTTCAGTTCGACGAAGACATGCCCGAACTGAACGAAATGGTGTATGTCGACAACGAAAACAAGACGCCGCTGCTGGTCAGCTCACTGGAGCACGGTGACATGGCGGTGTGTCTGAATATCGCCGGTGACCGTACTATCCTGAAGGGCGCCAAAGTAACCCGCAGCGGCCACTCGCTGGAAATCCCGGTCGGCGACGAAATGGTCGGCCGTGTGTGGGATGCCCTGGGCCGGCCGATAGACGGCAAGCCCCAGCTGCCCGACGAAGTGCTGGCCAAGATGCCGAAACGCTCCATCTTTCGCCCCGAATTTCAAGAAACGTCTCTGACGAACCGGCCGGACGAAATCCTGGAAACCGGCATTAAGGTGCTCGATTTTTTCACGCCGTTCGTGAAAGGCCGCAAGATTGGCATCATCGGTGGTGCTGGTGTGGGCAAAACGGTGCTGACCATGGAGATGATTAACAACGTTGCGACCGGTTCCGGGGCGTTGTCTATCTTTGCCGGTATCGGTGAGCGTATCCGCGAAGGTCACGAACTGTATTCTACCTTGCGAGACAACGACCTGCTGAAAACCACGGCCATGTTCTTCGGCCAGATGAACGAGAACCCGGTGCAGCGCTCGCTCATCGCCCTTGCGGCAATTACGCTAGCCGAGCACTTCCGTGATGACAAAAAGAAAGACATTCTGCTGTTCGCCGACAACATGTACCGCTATATCCAGGCGCGGAACGAAGTCTCGACCATTATCGACCAGACCCCTGCGGAAGGCGGTTACCAGCCGACTATCTTCAGCGACATCAAGGCCATGGAGGACCGCCTGACGACCAACGAAAACGGCTCCATTACGGCTCTGCAGACCATTTACGTGCCGGCCGACGATATGTCCGACCCGGCCGTGCAGCTCATCGGCCACGAACTGGACTCGACCATTGTGCTTAGTCGTGCGGTGGCAGCGCAGGGCATCCGACCGGCGGTCGATATCAACGCTTCTAGCTCTTCGCTGCTGACACCCGAAATCGTCGGCGAACGGCACTACATGCTCAACGTCCGTGTCCAGGCTATTTTGCAGAAGTACAACTCGCTTAAGGGCATTATCGCCATCATCGGTGAGTCAGAACTGAGTGCCGAAGACCGCGACGACTACAACAAAGCCAAGAAGCTCATCCAGTACTTTAGCCAGCAGTTCAACGTTATGGAAAAGATGACCGGCATACCCGGGGAGCACCATACGCGCGAAGACACCCTGAACGGCATCGAGGAAATTATAGTCTAGTTATGGAATTTTCAATTTTCAATTTTCAAGTTTGCAATCAATTTTCAAATACCAATGACTCAAACGGTCGCAGTTTTGAAACATTGAAACATTGGAGTTTGAATGAAAATTGAAAATTGCGCCTTGAAAATTGCCTCTGAAGGAAGCGTGTCATGGTAAAACGACAGATTGCTAGTACGGGCGACATAGTCGACATCGAGCCGGCAAAGGCACTCGACGATGGGGCGACTGGTACGGGTGGCGATAAGCCGACTATGGCCGTAAAGGTTTACGCACCGTTCCAGGTGTATTTCGAAGGCCAAGCCGAAAGCCTGACTGCCGTGAACGAAACCGGGCCGTTCGACATTCTGCCCAAGCACCACAACTTTCTCTGCATGCTCGTGCCCTGCGAGCTACTGGTAAAAACGCCCTTCGACACGCAGAAAATCAAAATCTCCCGTGCCCTCATGCACGTCAAAGCCGAAAAAGTCACCGTCTTCGTCGACGTGTAATCACATGAGAGAACCGAGATAGGTTCTCTCATCGCGCCGGGTCCGTCTTTGGCGGACTCGGGCTGCTCTTTCCTGATAGCTGTAAAAATATCCTCGGAGTGAATCCGAGGATATTTTTCATTCAGTAACGGCCATCCGGCCGAAAAACCCAGAAGCCAGTACCAACTAAAAAGCGCTGCGGCCGACGAACAGTCGGCCTCCCACTGACTCCCGGTCTGCAGTCCGGAAAGGTAGCCCGGCTAGCCGCTGCGAAAGCTAAGCGGCTACCGAGCGTAGGGAAACCCTTCAGGGTTTCCCTGTCGGACCAGAAGACGCCTACGTTGGAAGTCACGCTAAATGCGGAGCCGTCCTCCAAGCCTCTCACTCATCCCCGTTCCCGGACATCCAGCCAACGCACCAAACAAAAAAGCCCTCAGCCAACCACCGACCACAGATTCCAGCTTCTGCTGGAATCTCAACACCGGAAGAGTAAGACCCACCGCGGTGGGTGACGGTGATAGTGAACTGAGAGCTTGGGCGTTGGCTCGCCACTAGTATTACTCAAAAAAACCGTTGTCGCGGGGCCACGAGCGTTGTTTCGTGGCGGCAGTAAGCAAACGGTCCAGCGTTTCGACCGGTTTGGCGCCCAGGTTGAATTTGTTCAGGCGCAAGAACCGGTAGCCGTAACTTTCCAGCACCTTCTGGTCGTAAATATCCTGAGCAGTCAGGTAGCTGCCGGCGTGCTCTTTGCTAGAGCCGGGGAGCGACAGGAACTGCGGCTTGAATTCGTCGTAGGTGATGATGATGCGGTGCGTTTCGTACACAGCCAGAAAATCGACTTTGTACGGCGGGTGTGTCGCCTTGGGCGAGAGCGCTTTCATAAGTTCGCGCAGCGAGAACTGGGTGACCAGCCGCGTCTGCTCCTTGTGCTTCTTGTAGAAATCGGTGGCGTAGAAGTACTGCGGGAACAGGCTTTCGGCGGCCATCAGAACGTCGCTGACGTTGTTGACGCGGCTGCTCCCACCGGTCAGTTTCGACTGGTAGTGCGCAAGCGCGTCACGTATCTGCCCGCTGAACGTGTCGATGGGTTTGCTGAGTATGAAATGCACCGCTTCGGCCGCCCGGCTCAGGCTGACGCACAGGTGCTCTTCGTGCTGCGGCAGCGACACCCACAGGTCGTCGAAAGCCGGGTCTGACACGAGGCTATAGAACATGTAGTCGCGCTCTACTCCGTACGCCGTCTCCGGTGTCATGACCTTGAGCTGCCGTTCGGCGAACCAGTCGCTGATGACCGCTTCATCGAGTTCTTTCTGCAGGAGCAGCGCCTGTTTGCGGTACGGTGTCAGTATGCCGATAGTGCCCTTGTAGTCTGCTTTTCGCAGGGCTGCCAGCTCGGTCATCAATTGCTTCGCCTCGCTGGAGTTGGTATGGAGGCCAGCCGGTAACGCGGTGTCAGGCTGGATGTGGGTGAAGCGGATGATTTCGTTCACCGGCTGGATGCGCGCCTTCAGGCACCGGAGCGAATCGTCGTAGTACGTCTTGCCGGCGTACGAAATAAGTTCGGATGGGGAACGGAAGTACTTGGTCAGCGTGGTCTCGTAGTTTGCGGCCGAGCGGCTGAAGCCGAGTACCGATTGGCGGACATCGAAGTTCGCCCGCAGTTGTTCGAGCTGCAGGTTTTTGTTGTCTGCCGGCAGGCCGGCGAGCGTCTTGCTGAAC
This sequence comes from Saccharimonadales bacterium (SeqCode), assembly GCA_039809105.1. Classification (GTDB taxonomy): domain Bacteria; phylum Patescibacteriota; class Saccharimonadia; order Saccharimonadales; family UBA4665; genus JBDHUJ01. The sequence continues at coordinate 36,778 of JBDHUJ010000006.1, read as the reverse complement.
GACCGGCTCAGCCGGTCACGCTGCAAATCGTTGATAGACTGGTCTATGGCGCCGCTCTTTGCTTCGGTGAGGCTGCTGGCATTGCCCAGCACTAGCACCTTGCGCGCCCGCAGCAGCGCGGGCAGGGCTTCGACGACTGATATAGTGGCCGCTCCATCTATAATCAGCAGGTCTATAAGGTCGGGTTGCAGCGGCAGGTACGTCGCATAACTGTGTACGTCCGATAAAATAACCGGGTACATTTGCCGCAGGCCGGCAAACAAATTCGGTGACAAGTGCCTCCCGCTGCGCAGCGCGTCGCGTATGGCCTCGAATTCGTCGGCGTGTTCGCTGGCGAAGCGCAACAGCCTGCCGTCCAGCGTGTAACTGAGCTCGGTCGCGGCAATCTGGCGCAAGTCGGACATAATAGCGGCGTAACTGTCGCCGGTCATGTCGCGGAAGTACGCTTGCACATCCTGGACTTTCTTCTTGTGCGCCAGGTACTCTTTTATGTCTTCGCTGCTGGTGTTCGCGAACGTGTCGTCACGCACATCGAGCGATCCGCCGGCGTAGCCGATGCCGAGCCGCTTGCTGATGTCGGGATGGGCTTTTATGAACGATTTGACGGTGGTCTTGTGCTGTTCGAGCTGCTTGACGTCGTCGAGGTCGGTGGCCAGTTTGTCGAAGCGGGCGCGGAACAATTCCGGCTGGGCCAGCACCTGCCCGATGCTCTTTATACCGAACAGTGAAGCCAGGCTTGGTGTCGTCTGGAGCACGGTGTTGAGCTGCGTGGCGTATTCGAGCAGGCTGATGTTGCCGAGCAAGTTGTCGGCCTCGTACAGGTGGAATCCGAGCATGAAGTCGAAATCGGCCGGTGAACTGGCGGCGGCCAGTATTTTCTTGAGGTCGCGGATGTGCGGTGGGTCGGCAGCCAGCATGTGCAGCAGCTGTTTCCAGTACGCCAGGTCCAGACCCTGCTTGGCCAGTTGTTCTATCAGGAACTGGGTAATATCGGTCATTAGCTCCAGGTCGCTCAGGCGGCGTTCCGGTTCTTCCAGGTTGAATTCGGGGATATTCTTTTTCAATTGCTTCGTCAGGTTTTCGACGACGACCGTGCGGCCCGAAAACCCAAAGATTTTCGACTTCAGGCTTTCGACCTGGTTGGTGTAATCTTGCAGCGCGGCGATGACGTCGCTCGGCGCGGGAGCGTAGGTGGCCAGCTCTTCGACGAGTGTACGGGCGTGCTCGCGGTCGGCGCGGGTGAACTGCCGGGCTTCTTTGGCGATGCCGCTCAGCTGTTCGAACAGCTTCTGGTACTCGGCCACTTCTTCGAATGTCGTGTTGTCGGTGATGCCGAACGGACGCGTTATGGGGTCTTCCTCCAGGATGCGAGTATGCTGGCGGTAGTTCGACTGTATGTATGACAGTGCCGCCTGCAGGCGCTTTTTCTGCACCGGTAGCAGCTTGCGGAAGCGGAGCACAAACTTGCTTTCACGCCGGCGGACGTTCTTGTTGGCCTTTTCGTAATCGCGTATGGCGGCGACGAAGATGCCGATGGCTTTCTGCTGACTGGCTTCGATGTAGGGCAGGAGGTAGTTGGCTTCACTGGCGCGTATGTACTGGACGGCGTAGTGCAGCTGCAACAGCTCGTCGCTCATGGTGTCGGTGGGTTCGTCGTGTATCCAGTCTTTGCCGGCGAAGCGGGGTTCGCTGCTGACTATTTGTTCTACTTCTTGCAGGTTTATGTTCTCGGTGTCCTGGGACAGGCTGTTCAGTACGGCAGTGGCGTCTTTGAGCTTGTGGGCGCGGGCCGATTTGAGCTCGGCTTCCAGTTCGCCATAGTTCTCTAAACTGTCATCAAGCTTCTGCAAGTACGGCGTCTCGACCTCGTCGAGCAGGCTGTCGGTTATTTCGCCCAGGTGTAGGACTGGGCTGTGGTGAATCTGGTCCTCGCGGACCTCACTGAGCACCCGGGCAATGTGGCCCTGGATGGTCGCCAGCGAGTCCGCCGAGCTGGAAAGTATCATGGTTGTCTGTCCGCTCACACAGGACTGGAGCGCCAGGTTGGCGGCCAGGTACGTTTTGCCGGTGCCCGGCGCGCCGTCGACGATGGTGTGGTTGACGGCTTTCTGGAGTGCCATGGCGGCTTGCCGCTGTTCGTCGTTCAGCGGCAATGGATGGTCGGCCAAGAGCTTGTCGGCGAGCGGCAGCGCCGCCCATTCTTCGGCTACCTCCTGGACGTAGCGGACGGGCTTTTCGGTGATGTATGCGCCGAGCCGGTCGGCGAGCGGCGTGCCGGTACGCGTGCCGACGCTTGCCAGGAGTGATTCGTAGTCGGCTATCAACGCATCGTTCAGTTTGTCGTACACCGCCAGTCGCAGCCGGTTGTTGAGGGAGATTATGCGGTCGGTCGTCAGCTGTTCAGTGGTGCTTTCCAGGGCCAGCGGTTTGTCTATATCGAGCGTATCGGCCAGCCAATCGGCAATCTGCTGGAGCTGCGGCAGCAGGGCCTTGCGGTCACGTGGGTTTATGGCGATGCTTGCCGGGATGTCGGCCGGGCGGCTTGCAGCACCGGTTACGCGGCTATATGCGGCCAAGACGTACTCTATGGCTTGCACGTTCACGAACACGCGGTTTTCGAAGTGCAGTGTCACGGCCGGATACGCGTGGACAGTTCTGACAGTGGTATAGAAGAGCGGGAAGCTGGTGTCTCGCAGGCATATTTCGCCGAAGTACAGGTACAAGTCGGTTTTTGCTTCGGCCTGGTTGGTCAGGTGGAGCTCGTATACTTGCTGGTAGGCGTCGCTGATGGTTACATCTTCCAAAATGACGCGGAGGCCCGTCGCGAGCACGTCGGGAGTCAGGCTGGCTTTAAGCTCATCGGTCAGGGCATCGTGACTGTGCGGCTCGGTGTCGAAATACCGCAGCGCTATGGCTTCGAGCAGTCGCCGTAGCTCGCCGAACACCTCGTTGCTGGCGCTGGTGGCCAGGCTCTGGGCTTGGGCGTCTTCGGGGGTGTCTATGCTGGCGTACGCCCGGCGAACGAGGGGGACGATGAGTTCGCTGGCTAGTGTCGCATCGAGCTGCGGGAGGATATTCGTCTGGTAGGCGCTGCGGTCGCCGAGGTAATTCAGGCGGGTGGTATCGATGGTGCGTGCCAGAGCTCCGCAGAGCTCATCGGCCTGTTCGGGGGAAACGTATTCCAGGGCTTTTTGGAGTGCACCAGCGAGGTTTTCGTCCGGGTGGGTGCTGTATTTGTTCTGACTGACGACGAAGGTTTCCTGGGCGAGGCCGGCGACAAAGTTCTTGTAGAGGTTCTTGTTCAGCTGCGGATAGGTGCCCAGCGGTAGTTGCACCGGCAAGCCGTTCTGACGGACGGCTCCGGTTTGGCGCCGCGGCAGCAGGCCTTGCTGCAGGCCTGTTTCCAGGTACAGCTTAAAGTAGCGCGCTACATCGCGGGTAAAATCATCGAATACACCACGAGCCCCCGTTTGTACGACAGTCTTATCCTCATCCATTTTCACGTTTCCCGAAACTTGCTACGCCCTACTATAGCAGCTCCTTGCGGGCGGGAGTAGTGTTTTTTCGGTGATGGTGGGTAGTTCGCGGATTGCTATGACTCCTTTGGGCGTCCGGAAAGGGGTAGAGAGTTGTCAAAAAAGTCACAGGTTCGGTCAAAGGCCGACCGTTTGCCGTTTACTATTTCCTTTCACCCTGACCCACATACACTTTTTCCGACACCAGGGGTGCTCCGCCAGTCGCTGCCGCTCCTGCCTCCGCGGGGTGACCCCTGTCTTACGGAAAAAATGTATGTGGGTCGGTCGTTCAACGTGCGGGCGTCTTTCTGTGATAAATGGTTCACGGTGAATGTATGGTGAATGGAAAATGGTAAACGGTGAACGGCCTCAGGCTACTGCGTGACGAAATAATCGAACGCAAACGTCTGCCCGGCAGGCGCCGCGTTGTTGGTGCACACACTGAAGCCGGTCGTGGTGCGGGTGGCGTAGAAATCGAGCGAACCGGCGCCGGAACCGACCGGACTGATAAGCACGTGCGGTGTGCTGGTGTAAGCTTGCGTGAACTTTATGGCCGCGAAACACCCGGCCGCCGGGCTGCCGCCGGTGTTTATATTGAGCGTGCCGCTGGTATCGGAGCCGCTTATAGAAGCACTGCCGCCGGCGCCCAGCACATTGGTATCGATGGTGCGCAGCGGCGAAGCGCCCGGGAACGAAATGTGGTTCGGCACTTGCAGCGAGGCGTTGCCGCTCATGATAAGCTTCGTGACGGTCAGCTGGCCCATGGTTACCGGCGCGCTAAAGGTCGCATTGCCGCCGACATTCAGGTCTTTCTGCAGGGTGACACTACTTTGGAAAACAGCGCCGTTTGCGACCTGCAGGTTGTTGATTTGCGTGTCGTTCAGGTTGGCTTTGCCGGAAGAAGTAAAGTCGGTGACCTGCATTTCTTTGCCGACTTTTATGGTCCCGGCGACGCTCAGGTCGCTGCGTATGAGCACCTGGCCGGAAAAGATGGCGTTACCCTGCACGGTCAGCGTCTGGCCGGAACCGCCGACGGTGGCGTCGGAGTTCGCCAGCTGTTTCAGCGAGTCGCTGTCGAGCCCCTGACTGGTGATGGACGGCGTCGGCGGTGCCTTTTTGCTGTTTATGTAGCTGACGACCGCGACGGCCGCTGCGATGATGACGATGAGGATGAACAGCAGCAGATACAGGTTGAACTTTTTGAAGACTTTCTTGAACCCGCTTGGTCCTTTCGGCGGCTTGTCGCCGGCAGCGTCACCGCCGGTTATGGCGCCTTCACCGGCCGGAGGAGTGCCGCCGGCTGGTGCGCCCTCGGTTGTTTCGGGGCGTTCCGACAAGGCCCCCGCATTTTCTTCTTTTTTATCTTCCATCGTGTTTGCTGATATATTACGCTTACGCTTGCTTACTATTGTACAAGAGCGGAGGAAGTAGGGCAAAGGGAAATCGGGGCAGAGAAAGCAGGGCAAAGGGCAAAGTCTGCCTCACAAGAACCTGAGCGTTAGTAGCGACACCAAACGTCCGGGGTTGCGCAAAGGGAAGTGAGTATCGGGCGCGAACTTTGCCCTTTGCCCTGCTTTCTCATTACTCGCCAGCATTTGTCTTTTCGGGGGTTTTACACGATAATACTACTTACGGTTATGAAGATAGAAACAGTGCGGAAAGGGTGTCTGCTTTTGCTTATGGCGAGCGTGCTATCGCTCGGCATGCTCGGCGTGGTGTTCGCCGATGAATCGTCCTCTACCAACTACAAAGTCACCGAAACGCAAATCGGCGGCGTCGGTTCTTCTGAAGACGATTGTTCCGGCAACTATTGCGCCAAGATTTCGGCCGGCGACCTGGTGGTGGGCAGCGGCAAAAGCGCCAACTATAACGCCCAGTTCGGCTCGAACACGACTGCCGAGCCGCTGCTAGAAGTCATCACCCAGGCCGGCACGACCGACATGGGTGTGCTCGACACCAACGTCACCGGTACCGCGACCGCGTACATAAAGGTCCGCAACTACCTGAGCGGCGGCTATATAGTGCAGCTCACCGGCAGTCCGCCGAGCCAGGGCAGGCACGCGCTGACGGCGCTGTCTACGCCATCGACCTCGCACCAGGGCGCCGAGCAGTTCGGCGTAAATGTAGTCGACAATACCAGCCCGAACATCGGTGCGAACCCGGTGCAGGTGCCAGACAGTGGCTTCAGCTTCGGCACGGCGGCGACCGACTACGACACGCCAGACCTGTTCAATTACGCCGATGGCGACATAGTTGCCCAAAGCCTGAGCAGTAGCGGCCAGACCGAGTACACCCTCTCCATGATTATCAACGTCTCGGCGGCTACGCCTGGCGGCCGCTACACTGGCACGTTCTCTGCTGTCGTGGTCCCCGTTTACTGACATAAGGAAACCGAGATAGGTTTCCTCATCGCGCCGGGTCGCCAATGGCGACTCGGGCTGCTCCTTCCTGCGGGAAGCTGTAAAAATATCCTCGGAGTGAATCCGAGAATATTTTTTACTTAACCTGAGCTCGACATAACTGCCGAGCTCATAAGGGGAGGGCTCGCCCTCCCCGTTAGTTATGCCGGAGTGAATCCGGCATAACTAGCTCCCCACCCCTAAAGGCTTCGCTGACGCTCGCTTGCGCCTGACGGCGCTCACTGGGGTGCTTATATCGAGCTGGGGTTACTTAACAGTACCACCGACGCCCGGTCTGCGGACCGGAAAGGTAGCCCGGCTAGTATCCGCGCAGCGAGGATGCTACCGAGCGTAGGGAAACCCGCGGGTTTCCCTGTCAGACAAGCGCCAGTCCGCCCGTGCAGGGCAAAATCATATCGTGGCGCAGCCACTCAGTTTCCTCCTTTTAAGCGCCCCGCGGCAATTTGCTGTGGAAAAGCGCTTGTGGTAGAAATTACAGTCATGGTACAATCCGCTCTGTACCCCATAAAAATAAAAACTAAAACAAAGGAGATACGTTTTTATGTACGCATATAAAATTAAAGAGCTGGCAAAGCGCGGTACCGCTTTGCTCGGCGCAGCAGGCATGTTGGCCGGAATTGGTACTTCCGCCCTTCCTGTCTTCGTTTCAGCCGATGCGCTGAACCCGCTGACCGAGCGTAGCCTAACCCTTTCCAGCTCATCCCCGGGTTGGTCATACCTGGACGGTTCCGGCAACACGACCTACGCACCGCCAAACAGCGGCGCCAACGGTCAAAAAACCGGTAACACCTATAGCTTTCGTATGAGCTCTAATGGCAAGACAATCAAGGCTATCACCTTCATGTATTGCACAACCCCTGCTGGTGACTGCACCGCCCCGGGTAACGATGCCTCGGCTACTGTTCCTGGTACTGATGATGCATCCCATACTGACCTCAATATCGTAAACAACGGCTCACAGCGAGTCATGACCTCTGGTGAATACACCAGCGTAGGAGCTAGTGCAGACAAAACTCCGGCCGCAGATGGCAGCGAGGGTAACTTCGTTGTTCTCTACGGCGCATCCGCCGGTGGGGCCGGTGGCGTTGCTTACGACTCCCCGAGCTCAACTGACTGGACATGGGTAAGTGGTAGCAACTCTGAACCTGGAGCTTCAAGCCCGACCGGAAAGAACAACTTTACTGTCATTAAAAACACCACCGGTCAGGCTATAAACAACGGTGATTACTTCAAGATTGTTTTCTATGGTACCAATGCTAACTACATCACGAATCCTGGAGCTGGTGCATTCTTCGTTCGCATTAACACCTATTCAGACGATACGACCATGGATAACACCACGCTTGTCGACGGTGGTGTGACTGTGGCGAACGTCATGAACGAATCCATCACCATCCAGACCAAGGTACTAGAAACCATGGACTTCTCGGTTGGCGTCAAAGACCCCGATACACTCACGGACACCCAATTAGCAAAGGCAGGCAGGCCTGCACTCGGACAGTGCAGCACTCTGCTGATGGCTGACCCGCTAGACTCGACTGTCACTGGCGCTGCCGATAACACCGCTGGAACCGCTGCCTACAATGCTTTGCCGCATAACGTCCTGAAGCTTGGTGACAGTACTGCTGAATATTCGCTAAAGACCAGCCAGGCCTACACCGTAGATTCCTACTGGCGCCTAAGCTCTAACTCATCTGGCGGTGCGACTATCTACTATACCGGCCATACGCTGACTAACACCGTTGGTGACCAAATCAACCCGATGAACGACACGACATCTGGCGGAACTCCTTCCACGCCAGGCACCGAGCAGTTCGGAATCGGCATGGTACAAGATAACTCAAGTAACTTCCTTGTGAGTGGCGACAACTACGGTACCGATGATGGAGATAACGGCACCTATAACGGCACCTATGCCGACTACGTAGCAAATGGCCCGAGCGGTACTGGTACGACAGATGTCTACGCTCACTTGCCTCGCTTGTTCCCGGTAGTTCCATACACCAACTACAAGAACGCTGGTGACACTACTCCGAAATATGCCTTCAACGCAAATGCCGATACCTATGCTCAGCCCATCGCTTCTGAAAGTACGGATGTTGTGAACTGTGTAACTGCCAAAATGCGCTACATCGCGAACATTGCCGCAACGACCCCTGCAGGTATTTACACGACCAAAGTCAACTACGTTGCTTCACCGCAATACTAGATTTCAACAACTTAACATTAAACTATCTGAATTAGTTTTTAGAAATGCCACATAGCTTGGCGGGTACAATCTAAACTAAAACTGGCTCCCTCCCGGAGCCAGTTTTTATATGGGCGGTCGTCCCTGCGTCATTCCCATGAAAATGGGAATCCAGTCTACGTGCGTTAGTATCGGAAAAGAGTTTGCCTGTCATTCGTCTTTGAGCCCCTTTCTACTAAAGACATCACACTCTGAAATGCCACTAAGATAAGCTGGCCAGTTTCGTTCTGGAACAGTCTTTTGGAAGGAAGCATATCTGGATATGGTGACGAGCAAAAGGCTGTTCCAGGGCGGAAATGGCAGGGTGGCTGGGGGCAGGTCAGGGTGTGATGTCTTTAGATTCCCATTTTCATTCCCGCCTGGCGGCCAGCCAGGCGGACAGGGGGAATGAGGAAGGGGAAGTCTAGTTTTGTATTGACAAAGTATGTATAAAGGAGTACAATGTGCGTATGAGTCAAATCCCTGTAACGGTCAAAATAGACAGCCAGGTCAAGCAACAGGCACAGGAACTTGCCAAGGCGCTTGGCCTGAGTCTAAGTGCTATTGTCGAAAACAAGCTGCGCGAAGTCGTGCTAGAGCGCCGCGTGGTGTTCGAAGAACCGCTGGTTCCGAACCCCAAGACCACCAAAACCATCGCGAGTATAGAAGAAGATATCCGCGCAGGCAAAAACCTGAGCAAACCGTTTAACGACCTGGAGTCGCTAGAAAGGCACCTCAGCAGCCTCGGCCATGCAGATTGAAACCCACAAACAGTACGAAAAAATGTGGGTCAAACTCAGTGCGAGACAGCAGTCTCAGGTATTGGCTGCGCTGCGGCTGTTCGTCGCTAGTCCGCGCAGTCCTAAGCTGCGGTTGCATCAGCTTAAAGGCAAGTATTATCCGCAATACTCTATCAGCGCGGGCGGTGACCTTCGCATACATTTTGCGCAAGTGGCCGAAGCCCACATCGTGCTCATGCTGGTCGGTACTCACAGCCAACTGTACTAGCATTTTTTCTGGATTCTCGTTTTCACGAGAATGACAATACAATAATCCCCTTATTACTGGTTACTAATTACTTACTACAAGCTACAAGCAACCTGTCTCGAAGAGACAAGTTGCTTACGGTTTAGTACAATGTAAACATGGAAAAAGTGAAGCGGCTAAGTGTGGGCCTGCTGCCGCACCGTCTGTTCTTGTTACAGACGGCGGTGCTACTTTTGTGTTTTGTCATGATAGCGCACTCGCAGGCGACGGTCGTCTACCGCTTCCTGGACCGCTCGCTGTACATAAACAACTCCGAGCCCGGCGCGACTACGAGCTACAAAGTTTCGTTTACGTACAACAACGTAGACCCAGGGCCACCTCAGGCTATAGGTTCCGTGGAGTTGCTGTTTTGTATAGACCCCATTCCGCGTGACCCCGTTTACCACCCGTGTGTGGCGCCGCCGGGGCTGGATGTTTCAAATGCGGTGCTGAGTGACCAGACAGGCATAGACGACTTCACTATACTTTCCAAAACGGCCAACCGTATCGTCCTGACGCGCTCGCCGTCCGACTTTAACACGAATGTGCCATCGACCTATACCTTCGACAACATCGTCAACCCGAACTATAACGCCAAGTCGTACGCCATACGGCTGAGCGACTACGCGTCCACTGACGCCAGCGGTTCGTTCATAAATCTTGGCTCGGTAGTAACAGAAGTGAACGACGCTGTATTCCTCGAGACTCAGGTGCCGCCCATGCTCATTTTCTGCTTGGCGGCGACCGTACAGCTGAACTGTATCGGTACGGACAATGTGCACTATGTAGACCTCGGGGAAGTAGACCCGACTAAGGCACAGCGAACGACGTCGCAGATGGGAGTTGGTACTAATGCCTCGAGCGGGTTCGTCATAACGGTGAACGGTACGACCATGCAAGCGGGTAGTAATATAATCCAGCCGCTTACCGTACCGACACTCAGTGCGCCAGGCAATAGCCAGTTCGGCATAAACCTGGTCGACAACTCGTCGCCGGATGTTGGTGCAGACCCCGACGGGCCGTTTACCAACGCCGTGCCAGCGCCAGACTACGACACGCCCAATCTCTTCAAATTCGTTGACGGTGATGTTGTAGCCAGTGCCCCGAACGTCAGCCTTATACGCCGTTTTACCGTCAGTTACCTCATAAACACACCGCCCAACTTGCGCCCTGGTGTCTATACCACAACGCTTACCTACATTTGCACTGGGCGCTTCTAGTGGTACAATATGCTTATTCTTTTAGAAAACGTAAAGCGAGAAAATAAATGAAACGGTTTTTCACCTATATAGGCGCTGCACTCGTAGTGCTCTTTAGTGTTATCGCCGCGGCTCCAGTGTCGGCTCAACAGACATCTGGCGGCTCGTCGGGCCTAAGCATAACTCCGCGGAAAAATTATGTTATCAAGCCAGGACAGACAATAACGGACACACTTACGGTTGGCAACCTCGACCATACGAACGACCTTAACCTAACCTTGCGCATGGTAGACTTTAGCTTCATGGATCAGACGGGCTCACCAAAGCTGTACTTAGGTCAGAATACGCCACAGACCACATGGTCGCTTAAGCCATTTACGAAATTGCCGCCTACTACAGTTGTGTCTGCGGGGCAGACCAAGACACTACAGTACACTATCTCCATTCCTGCAAATCAGGGTGCCGGTAGCTACTACAGTGCTATCCAGTACCAAACAGGTTCTCCAAACAGTAATAACGTTAACCTAAGCGCCTCTGGGGTTAGTTTAGTGTTCGTTTCGGTGCCCGGTATAGTGAACGAAAACATGGAACTGAAGAAGATGGGTGCTTGGGTTTCGCAAGACGGCGGTACTACCGGTAGCTACACGTTTATAAATACCAACGGTGCACCGGATAGGATTGCCTACACGCTCAAAAACAATGGTAACGTAGCGGAAAGTCCAAGTGGTAGCGTTGTACTCAAAAATTTCTTGGGCAAGACGGTTAAAACCATAGATAACATAAATCCGAACAGCTCACTTGCGCTTATAGGTCAGACACGCCTGTTTACGACATGCATAAAGAGCGCTAAGGAGAATGTAAATTTTCAGGGTGCTTCGACTCAAAAAAATACCTGTACCGCTTCGGGACTTTCACCGGGCCGCTATACTGCGGAGCTGAGTGTCTATTATGGACAGAACGGTAACCAGACCAAAGAAATAGCAGGTGTCGCGACATTCTGGTACCTGCCGTGGTGGCTCATCATCGCCATCATAGTTGTCATTGCGGCTATAATCGGCTTCGTATGGTGGCTGGTTGCCAAGATCCGCAAGGCTAAGAAGGGTGGTAGCAAGAACCGCCGTGGCCGCCGCTAAAATAATGAGGAAACCGAGATAGGTTTCCTCATCGCGCCGGCAAAATGTAACATTTTGTCGGGCTGCTCTTTCCTGCGGGATATGGTAAAAACTTCCTCGGAGTGAATCCGAGGATATTTCTTGATTGTATACACCAGCTAAAGCTACTGATTCAGAGGGAGGCAGGGGCATGAGAATAATGAACTCTGCCCTCAGCCCTTTGCCCTATGTACTATTACCTAGTAGAATAAACATAAGTTATGTACCGCGTACTGTGGCGCTTGCCAAAACAAACAACTCGGGTGGGGGTGGCCGCTCTGCTATTTTGTTCGATGTGGCTTGCTGGTGCGCCATCGGCCAGCGCCATAACTCCGGTGCCGGTCGACCAGAACCCTAAAAGCGGCTCATTTGGTCTGGAAACTACGAAGACCCAGCCGCCGCCGACCGACAAAGCGACCATAACTACGCCGGGCGGAGGCCAGACGTTCAGCGAATCGCAGACGACCGTCAGTGGTCTGTGTAAAGACGGGTTGCTGGTGCAAGTGTACGACAACGGCGCGTTGGTGGGCGCGGTGGATTGCAAAAACGGCAGCTTCAGCGTGCAGATTACGCTGTTCCCGGGGCAAAACGACCTCACGGCCCTGCTGTTCGACGACCTCGGGCAAAGCGGGCCGGAAGGCAACACCATAACGGTGTTCTTTAACAACGTGAGCCTCACAGCCTTCGGTACGCTCATAACGCTTACCAGCAACTACGGCCGCCGCGCCGCCGACCCCGGCAGCACGCTTACCTGGCCGCTTATACTCTCTGGCGGCACCGGCCCCTACGCCTTCAGCATAGACTGGGGCGATGGCAACAAAGCCGACCTGAAGAGCGTCGCCAGCGCCGGCAACGTGGACATCACGCACGTGTACAAGCAAGCCGGTCTGTACCATGTGACCATAAAGGTAACGGACGTGAACGGCGTAACGGCGTTCCTGCAGGTCGTGGCCGTGGCGAACGGCAAGCCGGTGGCATCGTCTACCAACAACACGACCAAGACGGTGTACGTGACCCGGGTTATCTGGATTCCGGCGGTTATCGCGCTCGCGCTGCTGTTTCCGACGTATTGGCTTGGCCGCCGCAGCGAACTCGTCAGCCTCCACAAAAAGCTCGAAAAAGACATGGCCAACTTCAAAGAGCTATAGCTCTTTAAAGTTGAAATGTGAAAACTGAAATATGAAATGTGAGGGAAAAAAGAAAACTTATCCACAGATTTCTTGCAGCATACATCGCAAATTCATAAACATGACTGCAGTTACATCTTATTTCACTTTTCCCATTTCCCATTTCTAAGTTTCGGCACTGGCCGAAACTTGTGGAAAAGTTTGGGAAAACCGCGGAAAAAGAGTGAAAAAGTGCTTGCAAAGCGGTGCATAAGCGTGTTAAAAATAGAGGGTAAATCTACAAAACACAAAAAGATAGACAAAATAAAAAGGAAAGAACAAACATGAAAACTATGAAGTTTTTAGATAGGCGCGTCGTCTCCAGCCTCGCCGCCTTCGGCATGCTGCTGGGTATGGTGACCCCAGCTGTCGTGCCAGCTCTCGTTTCGGCAGACGTACTGACTACTCGCAGCATTGCCGCAACAAGCTCGGTCGCAAACGACGCGGGCGTGGAATACACGGTATCGTTTACTCCTGCAGCGGGGCACACATTTAAGAGTATCGTTATTGACTGGTGCTCAGATAGCCCAATTATTGGCGATGCGACTTGTACTGCCCCGACTGCTTTTGACACGTCAGCTATAACTGCCACTCTTACGACAAATAGTTTAGGTACGGTTGATGACAGCGCTTCAAGTACCTCGCAAACTGTTATCAAGGGCGATGGTACTGCTGCGGCTGCATCTGCGGTTGTGCTGACGCTGGCAGGTATCCATAATCCGTCAACGGTTGGTTCGTACTACGCAAGAATCTATACCTACAATGTTACTAACCCACTCGCAACTGGCCATTGGGAAGGCACCGACACGCTCGGTGATGCCCTAGACACTGGCGGTGTTGCCCTGAGTACTACGAGTGCCATTGGTGTTAGTGCAGCCGTCAAAGAAACTATGACTTTCTGTGTAGCAAATACGGTAATAACAGCTGGTTGTGGTGACGCTTCTTCGCACTTGCCAAGCCTGACACTTGGTGAAGGTAGCCCTAAGGCTTTGGTGACTGGCACAGTTAGCACCGCTGGTGTATACGCTCAGCTTTCGACGAACGCTGCTTCTGGTGCAGTAGTAAAAATGACTAACAGCACAGGCTGTGGTGGCCTAAAGCGGGTAGGTGGTTCTGGTTGTGATATTGCCCCACAAGGCGCACTTGCTGCAATCACGACAAACCAATCGACCGGTAAATTCGGAGTACGTGTTGGCACTCCTGCTGAATCTGGCTCGGGCGAAGGCTTCGGTACTGTCACTCCTGACGCTGCCTACGCAAGCGCAACTAACTACGCTATGGACAACACTACGAGTGGCGACAACGTTTCAAGCCCTTACGGTGATGCAGTCTTCGCTTCAGCCGCTCCGGTGGGTAACATGAATGTCCCTATGACTTTCGGTGCTATAGCCGGACAGACTACTCCAGCTGGTCTGTACAAAGCAAACATCAACTTGATTGCAACGGGCACTTACTAAGCCTTCAACAATTCTTCAAAATACCCCCTTCTAACAGGGGGTATTTTAGAAAAAAGGACATTTGGCACAGGCCAGGAAATCTGTTACCATAAGAGTAATCAAACGAAAAAGGAATAGTCACTTGAAACTTTCAAAGCTCCGTAACCTCACCATGGTGGTAGTGGGAGCAATAACAATAGCGGCAAGTCAGTCTGCTGCTTACGTTTCCGCTGCAACTTCTACAAAGGCAACTACTCCAGCGCCCGCAGCGATTCAAAACAGCACTAATACGCTCAAGATATCACCGGTTCGTAGCGATATAACCATTGCCCCGGGTAATTCCGCTAAAGTTACTGTTACTGTCAGCAATGTTACGAATACGGCAGTTTCGCTAAAGCCCATAGAAAATGACTTCGTGGCTGGTGATGAAAAGGGTACGCCAAGTATTATTCTCGATGAAAACAGCTACGCGCCGACGCACAGCCTGAAGCGCTTTATGGTGCCGCTCAAGGATGTGACAGTTCCTGCAAATGGCTCTACAGATGTAGCGGTCAGTATAGTTGTGCCCAAGACGGCTCAGGCAGGTGGTTATTTCGGTGCGCTTCGTTTTGCCCCTACTAACCCGGATGGTAGCCAGAACCTAAATGTCGGTGCAAGTGTGGCATCGTTAATACTGTTAACGGTACCCGGTCCCGTGCAAGAGAAGTTGACTATGACCAACTTTGACATACAGCAGAATGGTGACACGGCGTCGAATTTCCGTACCCCGGATGACATAAAGCTTTTTCTTCGCTTCAAGAACGACGGAAATGTACAGCTCGCGCCCTTCGGTAAGATATATGTGAAGAAAAGTGGCAAAGTTGTCTACTCAACCAACTTTAACACCAAAGACCCAAAGCAAATGATATTGCCCGATAGCGCTCGGCGTTGGGACGATATAGCTTTGAAGGGATTTGGTAAGTTCGGTAAATATACTGTGGGCGCAACATTTGGGTACGGCACAAAAGGCCAGACCATAGAGATTGAAAAGACGGTCTGGATTATCCCGAGTACTTACATATTTGGGGCATTGATAGCACTCGCTGTTCTTGTTGGGCTGATAGTCTTCGTCGTACTCTTCCTGAAGTCGTATAAAAAACGCATCCTGCGCAGCTCTCGCTCTCGCCGCCGATAAATGCCTAGTCAAAGCTACGGTCATTGAGAAGTAATGGAGACCCGTCAAATCTATGGCCGAAATCTTTTAGTATACCTCGATTGCCAACATTGTGCGTGGCATTATTAGGCTGGAGTACGAGAAGAATGCTCGATTGAGGATATACAGACAAAACTAAAAACGCCCAATGGGCGTTTTTAGTTGGAGTACAACGAGTCTATATACCTGTTTGGCTCAAGTAGACGTCGCCAGTTCCATTTGTGTCACTATATGTACTGTTTAGATTTGTGGCGTTTGACATGTATGTCACTATGTCGCCATGTGAGCTTATTGAAATGATGCCCATGCTTATCCCATTACCTAATGTACCGGAGCTATCTTGGCTAAGTGCTTCAGTTGTTCCGGTGTTGGTATTCCTGATGTATAGCTGTGCGTAGGCTGAAGTTGCAGAGACTAGGTTAGTCGAGCTACTCGTAAAAGCAGCGATTCCGGTATCGCTAATGTCTAAGCAATAATTTGAAGTGCCGCAGCTTACTGCATTTCCCAACGAACCAGAGGTTGACTGGTCAAGCAAGCTGTACGTTCCATTAGTCCTGTCGAACATGTAGTAATGGTCATGGCCATAGAGGTTAGCACTGAATGCAGGGTCAAGATTGTACGCAGATGATTGGAAACCAATGTAGTCGCCATTGCACGAAATAACAGGATAGCCTGCCTCGTGATTAAAATTTACACTCAAATCTACAAGTTTGCTGCCAGCTCGTCTGTCAACCATGTATATATCTTGGTGGCCAGAATCTTGCCCCGAGATTAACGCGTTTGGACCCTGGAATACTACCAATGAGCCATCACAGCTCATAGATGCATAGGAGGCATTATTACCTGTTTGTAGCGTTCCATCACTCTTAGTGTCAATAATCGTAAATGTGCCCGCATCACGGTCTAGCATGTAGAGGTTCCACCTATTATTACCCCCGGTCGGCGCCAGATTAGTTGAGTTAGAATCAAACAGGACGAATCGCCCATCTGAGCTTATGCCATAGAGGTTAGTGACTCCTTTATCTGCCAGTGTGCCGCTGGAGGTTTTGCTTAACAGGCTAGTTGTATTTGTTTTTGTATCACGGAGGTAAAGTTGGTAATAAGTACCATCTGTGGAGGTGCCGTCAATTAGATTAGTGGATTGTGACTTGAACGCAATATAGCGACCAGTTGCGCTGATTACGCTACTTCCCCCGCCAGCGTCGGCCTGAACTCCACTGCTAGAAACACTCACTCTTGTTGTGGTATTGGTAGCCAGGTTTCTGACGAATACATCGGCTTGGCCATTTGTGTCACTACTCACTACTGTTGACGCACCGGATCCGAACAGTGCGAACTTACCATTCGCAGAAAGTTTATAGTTACTGCTCCCACCGCTCGTTACCGCAGTAGTAGGCGCGTTCCACCTTACTGTCAGTAGTGTGTTGTTGCCCGGAACGGTAGCCGATGCTTGGTGTGGGCCAAAATTAAACGAAGCTGCCAGTACAGCCAAACTAAGAGCCCCAATTATTGGTAAAGATTTCTTCTTCACTTCCACCTCCCCTGTTAGTTTGCTTTTTTATCATAGCATCGGAAAAGCGTGTGAGCTTGACTTTTCCTGAGCATAAACACTGTAAAAATAACGCAATAATTTGCTGTATGGAATATATATGTCTAAAAAACTATATGCCGAGATGTCCGGCGGGGTTGACAAGTTGTATATTACGGTAATATACTAAAGGTGTGAGGATTTTACCGAAGCCGGTTGCGTTCCAGTGGGACGGTGGCAATGCCGAGAAAAATGTCCGTAAGCATCGTGTCACCATGCAGGAGGCCGAAGAGATGTTCACGAACGAACCTTTTGTAACATCAGAAGACAGCGCGCATTCTACTATGGCCGAAAGCCGCTTCCGTGCGCTCGGCCAGACCAGGGAAGGCCGCAAACTGTTCGTCGCATTTACTATCCGCGAAAAGAAAATACGGGTCATATCGGTACGCGATATGAAACGGAAAGAAAGGCAAGCATATGAGCGATTTGAAAAAGATTCCAGACTTTAAAAACGAAGCTGAAGAAGCTGCGTTCTGGGCGGCGCACGATTCTGCGGATTTCATAGATTGGTCGAAAGCCGAAAAGACCGTCTTCCCGAACTTAAAGCCAACCACCGAAGCGATTTCATTGCGCCTGCCGGCGCCCTTGTTGGCGCGCATAAAAGAGCTCGCCAACAAGCAAGACATACCCTACCAGTCGCTTATGAAGATGTATTTGAACGACCGGGTGGAGCGCGAGCTGGTGCCGCGCAAATAAAAAGGCCTTCCGCGCTGGTGTAGCCGTAGAAACTACGGGCTGAAGGTCTTAGCTACAGTATGCGCCCACGGTTTTCGGAAGTCAAAACGACAATTTTTTGCTATAATGTAAGCAATATGTCAAAGAGAGTTTATGTGGGTATGTCCGGTGGTGTCGACAGTTCGGTCACCGCGGCGCTGCTGGTAGAGCAGGGCTATGACGTCACGGGCGTGTACATGAAAAACTGGAGCCAGGACCTGCCCGGCATGGTTTGCCCGTGGAAAGAAGACTACCAAGATGCCAAGCGTGTGGCGGTACAGCTGGGAATCCCCTTCAAAATGTACGATTTCCAGAAGGAATACCGCCAGAAAGTGGTCGACTACATGCTAGAGGGCTACAAAGCCGGGATTACGCCTAACCCCGACATTATGTGCAACCAGGAAGTAAAGTTCAAACTCTTTCTCGATGCTGCTTTGGCGGACGGAGCGGACCTGATAGCGACCGGCCACTACGCCCGTATAAAGCGGATGCCGGATGTCGGATTCCAGATGTCCGACGGGGACAGTCTGACATCGGACATCGGACATCGGACATCTGCGCAACTGCATGTTGCCAAAAATGCCGACAAGGACCAGACATACTTCCTGTCTCGGGTGACCGAAGACGCGCTGGCACGCACGCTCATGCCCATCGGCGATTTCGCGACGAAAGATGATGTGCGGGCTAAAGCCGCAGAACTAGGCCTGAGCACGGCGCAGAAGAAAGACAGTCAGGGAATCTGTTTTGTTGGCAAGGTCGGCATAAAAGACTTTCTCCTGCACGAACTCGGGCCACAACCGCATGGCAAAGTCGTTGACGAAAACGGTGCGACGGTGGGCGAGCACGACGGTGCGCTGTTCTACACCATCGGTCAGCGTCACGGCTTAGACATCGGCGGCGGGTTACCGTACTACGTCGTGGGCAAAGACATGGCCAAAAACGAAGTTTACGTTACGCGCAAAATCGATGATGAGCGGTTGTGGCACTCGGAGCTGCTTCTGACGTCGGCGCATTGGATTAACGCACAGAATGACGAAAGGAGAATGGAGAATGAAGAAGGGCGTCCAGCTTCGTCTTTCGACATTCATCATTCACCCCTCCAGGTGCGGCTGCGGTACCGCGCGCCGCTCGTCGGCGTAAAGCAACTGGAGCAGGTGAGCGATACCGAATGGAAGCTCACGCTCGAAGAACCTATCCGCGCCATCACCCCTGGCCAATCCGCTGTCTTCTACACCGGCGACCACTGCCTCGGCGGCGCTATTGTACGTTAGGTCCGAGGTGTAGTGGGCCAAGGCCGTCATATGGCGAACGGTTTTGGGTGTCTGACTGAGAAGGACCGCCATAGTGCGGCTCATCGCCCGGTAACTTGGGCTGCAGAGGCTTGACACAGCTTATGCTGTAACGTGCGGCAGGTTTTTGGTCGTCACCATAGGGCACTATTTCGGCGCTAAAACCAATGTCGTACTGTCTGTCGCCTGGGATGATTTCTGTGTGTGGGCCACGGTTTAAGTCAATCACTTGTCCTGGGCCTTCGGGTGCGTCGGAAGTCACAACTTGGCCTTCCAGTGCGCCCATGCCGAGCACTACGACAGCTTTGCTGTATACGGGTTTGCCGTCTGGCAGATAACTTTCCACCAGGCCAAGCACATGGGCTGCCTTGTGAGGAACTTCCGGTTCGGTGTCGACGGTAGAGGCTACACTTTGGGGACGGTTATTGCAGTCAAGCGGGGTCGCTCCGGAGAAAAAGTCTGGCGAGATAGGGTAGCTTAAGCCAGGGTCTGCAGTGGCGGGAGCGGCCGTAGCGGTGCCACGTTCGCCGCCAAAGCCGCAACCGGCAGCAGCAAGAGCTACTAGGGAAGTGGCGGCGACGAGCGTACGACCAGGGGTCTTTCTATATTCCATATATACATTATACTAATTTTATAGTAAAATGTCAAGCTTAAGCGACCCGAATCACGAAACTAACCCCATCTGGTAACCAAGCAGTACACGCACGTAGTGCGTGAAGTATCCTGCCACACCTCTGGGGAACGAAGTGACCAAGCAGTGGCGTTCCTTGAGCTTGCCAAAGGTGGCTTCAATCTTTGGCCGCATGTGGAGTAGACGCATCTGCCAATCGGTAGCAATTTTCTTGCGCTGGGTATGGTGCGGTGGTGCAATGACCACGGTCTGGTGTTTTTTCCAGAGCCGTTTGCGCATAACACTGCCGCCGTAGTGGCTGTCACCAACCAGTATCCTGGTCTGGTCGTTGACCAGTCGTTCCATGTGCTGGTTGTCGTGCTCATTGGCGGACGTAAACACCAGGGCAACCAATCTGTTCCTGTGGTCAATGGCAGTATGCAGCTTGAATCCGTAGTGCCAGCCTTGCCAGTTCTTCCCGAACTGGGCGACGCCTTTGGCCACCTTGTGCCGGTCGGCCCGGATGGGCTTACAGACGGGCAGCATGGTACTGTCGGCAAAGCGCAGTGGCGCATCTGCCACCAGTAGGGTTTGGAGGAGCCAGACCATCTGCGGCAGCAAACCCCCTAGCCGCGGTAGATGATCTTCTCGATCCTCTTCACGATCAGGGCCGCCACGACGGCGAGAACGACGAGTACGTAGCACCAGGCGGTGAACGGATTCGGCACCACATCGGCAACCCAGCCTGCGGCCGTCAAGAGACTGGCCATGATCAGCAGGATGAGCTTGACGGGAACGCGTCCGATGGTGATTTCCATCGGCTTGGCTACCCGGTAGCAGTGCCTGTCGATGGCGACATACACACGGCGATACGAACGGGCAACACTGGCCATACTAACCTCCAAAGTGCGAACGGTGGGCGAAGCCCAGCTAAACGTCACTATGACGAAAGCACATGCATTATAGCATAAACACAATAAAAAGTCAATATTCTACCTCTACAGAAACAGGAAAAGAGAAGCATGCTAAAAAAGTTGTGAGGACTGTCCTCTCAACTCCATTTTGCTGAGTAAGCAAAAACCCCCGACTTGATGCTCTCGATTACATATCGATTGAGCATCAAGTCAGGGATTAGCGTAACTAAGCGGTGTTGCTAGCTATTTAGCAGCGCCACTCGTCAACGCGCCACTCATACTGCAAGGTGGGGAGAGCTATCGAAGTTTCACCACGTAGTTTGCTGTTAAGCCTCCAACCGCCGCGGCCATCAGATATGAATACATCGGCACAGTAGCCCTTGCCGATGAAGATTCCATCTGCAAACACCCCTGCATGGGTTGACCATGTTTTGGCGGGAACCCATTTTAGTTGGTTGTAATAACCAACCTTACCGCGAGGATAAAACCACATGCCGTGGTCTGAGTTATTGTAGATGTTGCCTGCAGTAAATGCACTAGCCGGTGTCGCCATAGCGATATTGCCGAGAGTGATTCCGAGGACAAGCGCCACGGCCAGTATCCCGTTGCGGAATGCAGAGCGTTTCTTGGTAGTATGCGTCATAGTGTATCTCCTGTCTGTACCCGTTAAATTAACTGTAGGTGTTACTTTATAATAAAGTGGTAAGACGGCAAACCTTCTAGGGAAAGTCAAAGAGGAATGGTATAGTTAACAGATATGAACGCCCAGGAAATCCGTAACCGATACCTCAAATTTTTCGAAGAACGTGGCCACGCAGTTATTCCGCGCGCCAAAGTAGTGCCCGAAAACGACCCCTCGACGTTATTTACCGGCTCCGGCATGCAGCCGATGATTCCATATTTGTTAGGCGAGAAACACCCGGCAGGAGTTCGCTTGGCTGATAGTCAAACTTGTCTACGTGCACAGGATATCGAAGAGGTGGGCGACAACCGTCATACGACGTTCTTCGAAATGCTGGGTAACTGGTCTTTGGGCGACTACTTTAAGCAAGAGCAGGTGCCGTGGATGTTCGAATTCCTGACCGAAGTCGTCAAACTTGACCCAAGCAAGCTATATGTAACCTGCTTCATCGGTGCGCCGGAATACGACATCCCCAAAGATACCGAAGCGGCCGAACTGTGGGCGAAACTGTTTGCCGACAAAGGCCTGAGCAACGGCGTCGCCGACATCGGGTCGGAAGAAGATGGCTACAAGCGGGGCATTAAGGAAGGTGAACGCATCTTTTACTACGACGGCAGCAAGAACTGGTGGAGCCGCAACGGCAAGCCGGAAACGACGCCGGTGGGCGACCCGTGTGGCCCGGACTCTGAGATGTTCTACGATTTCGGCACGCCGCACAACCCGGAGTACGGCGAACATTGCCATCCGAACTGCGACTGCGGCCGGTTTATGGAAATCGGCAACAACGTGTTTATGGCCTACCGCAAAGAGGCGGAAGGCAAGTTCGTGCCGCTGGAAAAGCCGAACATCGACCACGGTTCCGGCTTGGAGCGCATTGCCGCAGCTGCCATAGACGACCCGGATGTGTTTAAGATTTCGGTGATGTGGCCCATCATTCAGGCGCTCGAAAAACTCAGTGGCAAAAGCTACGACGCCAACCAGGCTAGCATGCGCGTGATTGCCGACCACCTGCGCGCTGCGACCTTTATGGCTGTCGACGGAATCGTGCCAAGTAACAAGCAGCAGGGCTACGTTATGCGCCGTCTGGTGCGCCGTGCCATGATAAAAGCCTTCGACCTCGGCATAGAGCAGAACTTCCTGGAGAACGTAGTACCTGTCATTGCTGGTTTGTATCGCAATGACTTCCCAGAGGTGGAAGCGAACGAAGAGCAAATCATCGCCGTGCTCGTGAAGGAAGAAAAAGCCTTCCGCCAAACCCTCCGCAAAGGCCTGAAAGAATTCGAACGCCTTTTTGCTCCCGCTCCCGTCATCTCGACCGAAGTGGAGAGATCTTCCCAGAACCAAAAGGAATATCTTTCGACTACGTCTCCGACTCCGCTCAAGATGACGACGGGGGAAGTCTTGTTTACTCTGTATGATACCTATGGATTCCCGGTCGAGCTTAGTGTCGAAGAAGCGTTCAAACGAGGTGTTGATTTAGACCAAGATTGGCAGGCGCAGTTCGACGCCAAGATGGCAGAGCAAAGGGCTCGGAGTCAGACTGCGGCAAAGGGTGTGTTCAAGGGAGGTTTGGGTGGTCAGAGTGAAATTCACAAAAAGTACCACACGGCTACACACCTGATGTATCAGGCACTGCGCGATGTACTCGGCACACACGTAGTGCAGCACGGCAGCAACATTACCGAAGAACGCCTGCGGTTCGACTTCAGCCACGGCGAAAAGATGACACCAGAGCAGATACAGCAAGTCGAAGACATCGTGAATGAACAGATAGGCAAAGACCTCAAAGTATCGTTTGCAGAATACCCAACCGCCGAAGCTACCGGCCCACTGGGTGCACTCGGCCAGTTCGGCGACCGCTACGGCGACACAGTAAAGGTCTACAAAATGATTGCCGATGGCGCCGAAAAGCCGTTCAGCTTCGAAATCTGCGGCGGCCCCCACGTCGACCACACCCTCCAGCTCTTCGAAGACAACAGACGCTTCAAAATCATCAAAGAAGAATCCAGCAGCGCCGGCATCCGCCGCATCAAAGCCGTCCTAGCCTAGGTACCGTTTTTTCGAGCAGTGCCTCTATGCTTTCGCGTATTGCATCGGTGTGCAACCGTGTCGGCCGGGCGACGGTAACCGAGCGTCCGTCCGTAATCTCTTCGAACGTCAGGTCTATATTGCCGGTGCTGATAACGATGTCACAAATACCACCAACGCCTTTTGAAGCCTTTTGTAGTGTCTCCTGCATTGTGGTTACTATTTGGACTTTCTTGCCGGAAGCGTGAGGTATCTGTCGCGATATGCTTATGATGTCTTGTGTGTCGGAGTTCGTTTCGGTCTGAATGTACCGAAAGTGGTTCAGCTCGTCGCCTACGACCATAGTGTGCGAAGACAGGGCGCTCAGCTGGTGGATTGCTAATGCGAGTTTACCGGCTGGGGCGGCTTGTTTAGAAACGGGCACTAGGCTCCGCAATACTTCTTCGGTAATCGTGGTGCCAGGGAACATTTCCTGTGGTACGTCGTTCTGCGAGATGATAGTAAACGGACCATCAGTAGTGACCGACACCACAGGGCCGTCACTGAGTTCTAAGCGTACTTTGTTTACAGAGAAGTTGCTGCCAGTATCTCTGCTAAAGCCAAGCGAGACTTCAGCGCCTGTAGAGTCGGCACGGACATAATCTACTAAGGCCTCGGGGATAGTGTAAAGGTTTCCGCTGTAGCGCGAGCATTCGTAATCGTGAGCGGCTATAGGGTCCAGCGCTTCGGCAATCGCGAACCGCTCGTCTATGAGTTCGTCGAGAAACTGAGTTGTTTCTGGTAGCGGTGGGAATGGTTGGTCTTCAAAAGAGGGGGAGGCTGTCATACTACTATACATTATAACACATATGCTTAAAAATAGCAATGTACGGCTGAGGTATCTGGGGGTTTACTGAAGGGGTGTGAAGCAATTGCCTGCCGGACTGTACAGTGGGAGCAGCTCCTGTGTTAAAATAAGCAGTATATGCTTGATAAAATCAAGAGCCTTAAAAATGCTGCGATGCAGCGACTGCCTTCGCAGCCGCCGGCCGACGGCGCACGCTATATAGTCGCGCTCGATATAGGCACCGAATTCGTGAAGGCGCTCATCGGCAAGGTCGTGAATAATCAAGTAGAAGTAATCGGTGTCGGCAAGGCGCACCAGAAGCTTAGCGACATGCAGGCCGGCGCGGTGGCGGACATCGGCGGCGTGGTCGAAAACTGCGACGCGGCGCTCAACGAAGCCGAGCAACAGGCGGGTGTCAGTGCGCGTGGTGCGGTTATCGGCATTGCGGGCGAACTCGTTAAGGGTACGACCACCACCGTGCGGGTCAGCCGCAAAGACCCGGAGCGGGCGCTCGACCTCGCCGAAATAGAACGGATTATAAAGCTCGTCCAGCAGCGCGCCGAGGCCAAAGCGAAGCAGCAGCTGGCTTGGGAGCTCGGCGGCAAAGCCATAGATGTGCGGCTGGTGAACAGCGCGCTCGTCAGCATCGAAATAGACGGCTACCCGGTCACGAACCCGGTCGGGTTCCAGGGGCGCGACGTGGTGGTGCAGCTGTACACGGCCTTTGCGCCGCTTATACACATCGGTGCACTCGAAAAGGTGGCCGAGCAGCTCGACCTCGATTTGTTGGCCGTCGCGGCCGAGCCGTTTGCCGTAGCCCGCAGTGTTATCGGTGATGACCAATCGGCCAGCATGAGCGCGGTGCTGATGGACGTCGGCGGCGGCACAACCGACATCGCTGTCATAAACGATGGCGGTGTCCAGGGCACCAAGATGTTCGGCATCGGCGGCCGGGCTTACACTCGCGGCGTCGAGCGTGACCTGGGTGTAGAATTCGACGTGGCCGAAAAACTCAAGCTCGCACTGGTAGAAGATGCGAAGCTCAACGCCGGCCAGCGCAAAAAAGTCGAAGACGCGCTGCAGAAAACACTCGACGTTTGGATAAGCGGTGTGGAACTGGCGCTGAGCGAGTTCACCAAGCTCGACCACTTGCCGCACCGCCTCTTGCTGTGTGGCGGTGGCTCCAGTCTTGACATGCTCATGGACCGCCTGCACGACAGCAGCTGGTACGCCAGCCTGCCGTTTACCCGTAAACCGACTGTGCAGCACATCCGCCCCGAACAAGTCGTCGGCATAACTGACGTGACCGGCAGCATACACGACCATACGTTCATAACCGCCATGGGCTTGCTGCGCGTCGGGCTCGATACACAGCAGTACAACGGCGAGGGCGGCGACAGTGTGAAGGATAAAATCGACAGGATGTTACATGTGTAATTCAAGTTTCAAGTTTCAAGTAACAAGTACCAAGCGGGAAAAAGCTGTCACATGCGTGCGCTCTTTGAAACTTGAAACTTGTCACGTGAAACTTGAAATTTCCGGAGGAAATTTCTGATGGCTAAGTTGCAGACAGTGAGCGGCACAGACGCCAAAGACACCATTTATGTCGATGTCGATGACGAAATAACGGGTATCATCGACAAAGTCCGCAGCAGCAAAGGCAAGGTGGTCGCACTGGTGCTGCCAAAGCGTGCGACGGTACTGCAAAGCATCGTCAACATGAAGCTGCTCAAGCGGACTGCCGAGGGCGCCAAAAAGCACCTGGTGCTGGTGACGACCGAAGCCAGCCTGTTGCCGCTTGCCGGTAGCGTGGGTCTGCACGTCGCGTCTACTCCGACCAGCAAGCCGGTCATTCCGCCGGCTCCCGATGCGCCCGACGACGAACCCGAAGACGTTGATGAGCCGCTGGCTGTCACCGACGGGACCGACGACTCGGACTTCAATGCCGAAAGCGCCTCAAAGACCCCTGTCGGCGTCCTGGCCGCAGCTGGTGCTGCGGGCGCGGCTGCCAGCAGACTTTCGCCGGCTGTCGACGAAGAAATCGACCTCGACGATGCCGAAACCGACAAACCGGACAGTACTGCAAAATCGTCAGACAAATCCGGCAAGCCCAAAAAGAACCGTAAGCTGGCAGTCCCGAACTTCGACAGTTTCCGCACGAAACTGCTCGTCGGCGCGGGGGTGCTAGCGCTGCTTATCGTCGGCTGGGTCTTTGCGTTCGTGGTGCTGCCCACGGCGACCATCACCATCCATACCGACACCACTACCGTTCCGACCAACCTGAACCTGACGCTCGACACCGCGGCAAAGACCCTCGATACCAGCCAAAACATCGTCCCGGCTACCTCACAAACCGTCGAAAAGAGCTACACGCAGCAGGTTCCCGCCACCGGCCAACAGAACAATGGTGAACAGGCCAGCGGCACTGTCTCCTTCACGCTGAAAGACTGTTCAGTCAGCTCGGTCAGCATACCTGCCGGGACCGGTGTGAGCTCTGGGGGCAATACGTACGTCACGCAAGGAGACGTAAACCTGCAAAGTTCAAAGATAGGCAATAGCTGTAACCCGAGCCAGCTGCAATCATACTGGTCGGCGACCGTGAAGGTCACGGCGGTAGCCGGCGGTACCAAATACAACGTCAGCGACGGAACGGCCTTTACCATACCTTCCAACATCAGCGGTGCCAGCAGCGTGTCGGCCAAGGCAAGTTCGGACATCGATGGTGGCACCGACAATATTACCAAAGTCGTCGCACAAGCCGACATAGACAGTGCCAAATCAAAAATAAACACCCAAGACACCTCGGCCGTCAAATCCGGCCTGCAAGCCGCACTCCAGGGCAAATCGTTGACTGCTGTCACTACCACGTTCCTGGCGGGCGACCCGGTTGTGACCACCAGCGCGAAAGCGGGCGATGCCGCCGATACCGTCACGGTTACCGAAGTCGTCAGTTACAGTATGCTTGGCGTCAAACCGGCCGACCTGCAGACGCTGGTCGTCGGCAATGTGAACAAGCAGATAGACAAAGGTAAGCAAGTTATCCTGGATGACGGTGTCGCCAAGGCCAAATTTACGCAGTCGAATCCCGGGAGCCCGAGTGCTGCCAGCGTGGCGTTTGCGGCGAAATCTATCGCCGGGCCAGATATAAATACCGACAGCTTGCGCGCGCAGGTCGTTGGCAAAAAGAGCGGCGACATAAAATCACTCATAGAGCAGACGCCCGGGGTGACAAGCGTGGAAGTCAAATACAGTCCGTTCTGGGTGCATTCGACGCCGAAAAAAGAGAGCAAAATAACCATCCAACTGGACAAAGCTAACACAGGCAACCAGTAGCCGGTAGTATGACGAGTCTTATGACGCAGCAGGAGTATTACATGGCTCTCGATGTAGGCACCAAGCGGATAGGCGTGGCTGTGGCTCACGTCGTCGCCCGCTTGCCGCGCCCACTGCTCACGTTGCGTGCGTCAGAGCAGAGCGTCGACGATATAGCCGCGCTCGCCGAAAAAGAAGGCGTGCGCGAACTGGTAGTCGGCCTGCCGCGCAGCATGGACGGCAGTTCCAGCGACCAGACCCGCTACACCGAAGCCTTCGCGGATGTCCTGAAGGCGCGGCTGAACATGCCCGTGCACTTGGTCGACGAAACCCTTTCCAGCGTCCAGGCCGAGGCCGGATTGCGTGGCCGCAAATACGAAAAGGGTGATGTCGATGCGCTAGCGGCGTGCATTATCCTCGAGCGTTTCCTAGAAACTGACAGCGGAGCCAAGCATGAGTAAGGGTACCTTCCGCGTGGGCGAGAAACCGCGCCGCAGCTCCCGGCTCAAGCGGCTTATCGGCGTGTTTCTGGTGGTGCTGGTAGTGCTGGCGCTGGCGGTCGGCGCCATTTGGCGGTACTACTACCTGAACCTGCAGCCGCTGAGCCACAGCACGAACGTTACCGCCAAAACCATTGTCATAGAAAGCGGCAGTTCGCCGCGGCAGATTGCCAACCAGCTGCGCAGCAGCGGCATCATCCGCAGTGCCTGGACGTTTGAGCGGTATGTACAGAGCAAAAACGTGGCGAGCGACCTCAAGGCCGGGACATATAGTCTCAGCCCCAACCAAAGTGTGCCCGACATCGTTTCGCAGCTGACGCACGGCAAGGTAACCACCGAACTGGTAACCATACTGCCCGGCCAGCGGCTCGACCAAATCCGCGAAAGCTTGCTCAACGATGGCTTTTCCAAGGCGGACGTGGACCAGGCGCTTGACCCGGCAACGTACGCGGGAAACGCGGCGCTGGTGGACAAGCCGGCTGGCAATAGTCTCGAGGGGTACTTGTATCCGGATTCGTTCCAGCGGACGTCCGATACGTCGGCGACGACCATCGTCCAGGAATCTATCGCCGAAATGCAGAAACACTTGACGCCCGATATACGAGCGGCCTTTGCGGCGCATGGGCTGAGTACGTATCAGGGAATTATCCTGGCGTCTATCGTCGAACAAGAGGTTTCCAAACCGAGCGACCGGGCACAGGCGGCGCAGGTGTTCCTGAAGCGTTTGAGTGTCGGCATGCCGCTTGGCAGTGATGTTACGGCCATGTACGGCTCGCGCTTGGCCGGGCAGGGTACTTCGCTGACGTACGACACGCCCTACAACACGCTTATCCACACCGGATTCCCACCGACGCCTATCAGCAATGTCAGCGATAGTTCGCTCCAGGCGGTGGCGCATCCGGCTAACACCGACTGGCTGTACTTTGTGGCCGGCGACGATGGCACGACATATTTCTCGAAGACGGTCGAAGAGCACAATGCGCTGACGCAGAAATACTGCCACAAACTCTGCGGCAACTAGTTCTTAGCCGGATAGTTCTCGGTTCTTAGAAGGCTTCCAGTTCACCGCCATTGTCATTTCGACCGGAGCCGTAGGTGGAGTGGAGAAATCTTCTCGGGTGTTGAGATTCCAGCAGAAGCTGGAATCTGTGGTCGGTGGACACCCGGACGGTTTTGGCCTGTCTCGGGGCTGGATATCCGTGCACGGGGATGAGTGAGAAGCTTTGCGGACGGTTCAGAGCCTGTGGTGACTTCCCACGTAGGCGTCTTCTAGTCTGACAGGGAAACCCTTAAGGGTTTCCCTACGCTCGGTAGCCGCTTAGCTGACGCAGCGGCTAGCCGGGCTACCCTTCCGGTCTGCAGACCGGGA
This sequence comes from Saccharimonadales bacterium (SeqCode), assembly GCA_039809105.1. Taxonomy (GTDB): domain Bacteria; phylum Patescibacteriota; class Saccharimonadia; order Saccharimonadales; family UBA4665; genus JBDHUJ01. Next base: position 7,614 of record JBDHUJ010000006.1, on the reverse strand, counting down.
GTCAGAGACAGGCTCGCTAGTCGCGAGCCGCAGTGCTTTTGGTCTGAGGTGGCTTCTGGGCTTTTCTGAGAACTCTGCTCTCATGCCTCTGCCCTTTCTCAGAACTCAGAACTATCCAACTGAGAACTAATATCGACAGAGGTAGACAGTCTTAAGCACCTTGCATTTGTACGGCCGTTTTGGTACTATTTGCTGAGCGATTTATTACTGTTTTTCAGTAATCTTTCGCACTTTTGCTCATTTTAGTAATTAAACAGCCGGCAGGAAACTTACGGCGCTCATAATAATTAAGACCGAGCAAGAGCCAGTGGCCTCGCCGTTTCAGGCAGGGCTACCCGGGAGCTTTCCATCAGTACAACAACCACAGGGTCGCTGAGCGGCCAAGCTGTTCCAGAACGACCAGCACGCGTTCCACTTGTGGGGCGTGTTGCCAAGCCGTTTCGCCACAATTCCACCCGTGCCCGCATGGTCCGGTATGGTTTGCTGGCTGCGAACGTTATCATCCTCGGGGCCGTCATAGGCTTCGTTTTTTTGACGTCCCATGGGAGCGATAAAACCGCCGTGGTCCACGCCGTAGCGGCCACCGACGAACAGTCCAACCCGGTCGACCGCCTAACTTCGTACGATATCGCTGCAAATGTGGCCAAAGCGGTCGATTTGCCAGAAAAAAAGCCTATCGTCAACCAAGCCCAGAGCGCCAAAGTTACCCAGGCTGTCAGCGCCGCCGGCGACACGACGGTCGTGGCTAAGCCGCAGATTCCGACCACCGCCCTGAAGAGCAAGAAAGACATAAAGACATATACTGTGCAGGCCGGCGAAGATGTCGCGGCTATCGCTCAGAAGTTCGGCGTCACCTCCGACAGCATAAAATGGTCGAACAATCTGAACACCAACACGGTCACCGCCGGCACCAAACTCACCATCCCGCCCGTAAACGGTATCGTCTACACGGTCGCCTCGGGCGACACCGTGCAGAGCCTAGCGAACAAGTACAAAGCCAACGCCGACCAGATTACCGCCTATAACGATGCTGAGATTTCCGGTCTGAAGGTCGGCGAGAAAATCATTATCCCCGGCGGCCAGCAGCTGACGACCGTCGCGGCCACCAGCCTGCGTTTGGTCAGCAGCTTTACCGCCACCTATGGCGGCAACGGATACGACTACGGCTACTGCACCTGGTACGTCGCAACCCAGGTCGCCGTGCCGACCAACTGGGGCAATGCCAACACTTGGGCATACTACGCCGCGCTGAGCGGCTGGACGGTCAGCTCGACACCGCAAGTCGGCGCCATCGCCCAGACCTCGCGCGGGTACGAAGGTCACGTCGGCATGGTGCAAGATGTTTCGCCCGATGGGTCGCAGGTGCTTATACGAGACATGAATGGTATTGCGGGGTGGGGGCGTGTCGGAGTTGCGTGGCAGCCCACTTCCAAGTACGAACACTACATCTGGCATTAAACCGCCGAGGAGCAGCACATCGCGGGCGAAAAACTCCGCGCTTCACTCCAGCGTATTTCTAATACGCTTGCGTTCCAGTGCTCGTTTTTCATCCCACGCCGCACTACTCCTCGGCGGTTTACTAGAGACAACCGGGCTGTACAAAGCAGGACAAGTGTTTTATAATTACAACAAATGAAGTTTATTGATTACGTGACGGTTACGGTGGTTGCGGGCGACGGCGGCAATGGCAAGACGAGCTTTCGGCAAGAAAAGTTCGTAGACCGGGGTGGCCCAGACGGTGGTGATGGTGGCAACGGCGGCAATGTCGTGTTTGTGGCCAGCCGCAACCATAACACGCTTGTTTCGTTCCGCTACCACCGTGAGTTAGCCGCGGAACCTGGTCAGGCGGGCGGCAGCGTGCGCAAGCATGGCAGGCGCGGCAAAGACTTGCTAGTCCCGGTTCCGGTCGGCACTATCGTAACTAAAGAGGGTGGGGAAGTGCTGGCCGACCTCGCCGAAGACGGCCAGCAGGCGGTCATCGCCCAAGGCGGCCGCGGTGGCTTCGGCAACGCTCACTTCCAGAGCTCGGTGCGGCAAGCCCCAAACTTCTCCGAAAAGGGCGAGCTGGGCGAAACGCTCGAACTCCAGCTAGAACTCAAGCTCATAGCTGATGTCGGTTTGGTCGGCCTGCCGAACGCTGGCAAATCGACGCTCCTCAGCGTCATCAGCAACGCCCGGCCAGAAATTGCCGATTATCCGTTTACGACCCTGACGCCAAATCTCGGCGTTGTCGATGTCGACAAAGACAGCAGCATGCTGTTTGCGGATATCCCGGGACTTATCGAGGGCGCTGCAGAGGGCAAAGGTTTGGGCGACGAATTCCTGCGCCACGTGGAACGCACGGCTATTTTGCTACACCTCGTAGATGCGAACAGCAAAGACATTGCCGCCGATTACCAGACCATCCAGGCAGAGCTAGGGCAGTACAAAGTAAACTTGGCGGAAAAGCCACAGCTGGTCGCCATCAGCAAAATAGATACTGTCACGCCCGAAGTGCTCAAAGCCCAACAGGAACTGCTCGCAGAGGTACTCCCGAAGGGTACGCCGATATTCAGTATTTCCAGCCAAGCTCATCAAAACCTGCAGTCACTGCTCTACGCCGTCCGCGAAGCGGTACAGACAGAACGTGCTCGCCAGGCCGAAGAAGCGCCCGAAGACGAAGACCTGCCAGTGCTCCGGCTCAAAGAAGAATTGCCCTGGCGCGTCAGTAAAGTCGACACCGGCTACCTGGTAACCGGCCACAAGATAGAGAAGTTCGCTGCTCGCACCGACTTCGAAAACCGCGAAGGCGTCGAACGCTTGCGGGCCATCATGAAGAAAATGGGCATCAGCCACGAACTCGCCCGCCAAGGCGCCAAGCCCGACTCAGTCATTTACATCGGCAGCGCCGGCACGATTACATACAACTAGCCGGATAATGAGGACAGTCCTCCCGATTCTTTCGGCACTCTCAATATATGCGGCTGTAAAGTTCTTTTTTGAGGCTGTGCGGAAAATCATATAGCTTATGGTTGCGTATTTCGGTATCATTACTGTATAAAGTGGGGAGGAAAGCTATGGAAATAACGTTACCAAAAAACTCAGTACACGAGCCCAAGTCGAGTCAGCCTAGCCCTTCCAAAGGGCTCATACAAGCTACGCAGTAATGCCCGCGGGCAAGAAACTATTAGTGGTAGATACTAACGTGCTTTCGCATGCCCTGACACCAAACCAGACAAGGGCATACCAAGGACTCTTTGGCGAACTAGAGCAGGCCTATCGATTTGTTGTGACTGGTTTTACGAGGTTTGAGTTACTGCGCTCATCAGATAAGAATCACCAAGAGAAAATCATCACTTACCTCCAAGAGGATATGAAGAACGTTGATTTGTCTACGCCGCTTCTGGATTTTTCGGCACGCGTCCACAACCTATACATAAAACACCCGAGTACAAAAGGCCATAAAATTGCAGAGGGCGATGTTATAAATGCGGCTTTGGCAATCATCCAGCAGTGTCCAATTCTTACCATAGACAGTCTTGATTATCCTATCCCGTTTTTTCAGGAAATTGACCGCAAACGCGTGGAATACCAGTCGGTACGGGGTCGGGATGTGCTTGATACCGTCTATGTTTTGGAACCCGATATGAAAAATCTTCGCCATTGTTTCGGGGAGCATGAGGTATAGATATGGCGCAGAGTTTTTTCTGGTACGATTTGGAGACGACGGGCATAGATTGCCGCGATGGGCGGATTATGCAATTCGCCGGCCAGCGGACGGATATGAACCTGGAGCCGGTCGGCGAGCCGGTCAATCTACTTATAAAACTTGGCGAAGACATTTTGCCCGACCCCGACGCGGTGCTTATAACCGGCATCACACCACAGCAGACTATTCAGGATGGTCTGACCGAAGCTGAATTTTTGAAGTTCTTTCATGAAGAGGTCGCGACGCCCGACACCATTTTCGTCGGCTACAACACCGTGCGGTTCGACGACGAGTGGATGCGCTACATGAACTACCGCAATTTTTACGATGCATATGAGTGGGAATGGAAAGACGGCCGGAGTCGCTGGGACTTGCTGGATGCGGTGCGTATGACTCGCGCTTTGCGGCCGGAGGGAATCGAATGGCCGATGACCGAAGACGGCAAGCCTACGAACCGTCTAGAGTTACTCACGAAAGTGAACGGCCTGGACCACGAACATGCCCACGACGCATTGAATGATGTGCTGGCGTGTATAGCCTTTGCCAAGCTTATCCGCGACAAGCAGCCGAAGCTGTTCGATTGGTTGCTGAAGGTCCGCGAAAAACGCGAGGTCGCCAAAGTGGTGGAAAGCGGCGACCCGTTCGTCTACACCAGCGGCAAGTACGACAACGAATTTGAAAAAACGACGGTGGTGCAACGCCTTGCGCCGCACCCGAAAAAAGACAAAGCGCTGGTGTATGATTTGCGCTACGACCCCACCGAATTCCTCGGTCTGTCGCCGAGCGGGTTGGCAGATAGGTGGCGATGGACGCGCGAGCCCGATGCTCCGGGCCGCTTGCCGGTAAAGACGCTGCAGTACAACCGCTGTCCGGCCGTTGCGCCGCTGGGGGTTATGAAGGACGCACCCAAAAAAGTACAGGTGCCGCTCGAAACCATAACCAAACACCGCAAACTGCTCGCGAATAACCCAGAGTTTACAAAAAACGTGCTGGCCGCACTCGATATTCTAGACAAAGAGCAAGAGCAACGTCTCAAATCCAAAACGCAGGATGTCGACGCCCGGTTGTACGATGGCTTTTTCGACGACGCAGACCGGAGCGCTATGGCAGAGGCTCGCGGCGCGGAACCAGAAAACCTTTCACGGTTCGAGCAAACTTTTCACGACGAGCGCCTGGTGCAGCTTCTACCCCTGTATAAAGCCCGCAATTTCCCGAAGTTTTTGACCGACGAAGAGCGCGCGGCGTGGGAAGCGTACCGTTCGCACCGGTTTATGGATGGCGGCGCCGAAAGCTATTTAGCCCGCTACATGCACCGGCTTGGCGAACTCGCCGGTACCGAACTCGGCGAAGACAAGCGCTACTTGCTCGAAGAACTCCAGCTCTATGCCGAAAGCGTCATGCCCGTTATCGACGCCGATTAGACGTGGTGTTTGACATTATGACAGCCGGTAGTATAGTTGAGGCATTAAGAGGAGGTTTGTATGAAAGCACACGAACTTACGGAGCTTCAGAATGGGCTGATTCGGGAAGCGACTGCTAGTATCAATGGCCACTATAAAGCACTGGCACGACTTAAAGAAGTAGGTTTTGACGTAGATGTCATAACTGATGTAACGCCACAAATGAGTCGCCCTGATACGGCCTATACGCCGCGTGCCCTCAATCTATGGCAGACACTTGCCCGACGGCCCGACCAGAAAGATGGTGCGGACACTACGGCACTTTTCCGCTATCGCTATGACATAGCTGAACGTGAAGTTACTAGTGCGCGTCTTCATGTGTTTGATACACTTACCCCCGATAAGGTCAAGTTCGTACGTATGGCCGGAAGGGCTGCACTAGTAGTTATTGAGCACCCTTCCCAGGTATACGATACTCAGACTGAATCGGTTGCTACCGAAGATTCAACCATACTGCTTGCCCGTTTCACAGGCAATGGCGAATACGATGATTTTGACCATCCTGCCGAATATAATGCTTCCTTTGCGATAGGGCGTGACGCAGACCCCACTGAGGCCATACTTCAGGCAGAACACGATACACCAAACAACCTTCTGATTGGTCGGTTGGCAAACAGTGCACTGCTTGGCTATCAACAGCCTGCTACTGCATAAAGTTCCCCTTGTCTTACTGGGGAAGAATGAATTCAGCTGTGCTAAAGGCCTGGGCGCAGCTTCGCGCGGCGGCGATTGTTGCACGCATAAAAATATAGAGCAGGGGCAATCCGAAGACTACCGACGCTATGATTACCCAGAAAGTGAAGGTTAGTTGAATTTGGGTGCCTGGAACAAGCCCCAGGACGATAAAGTTTTGCATGACTGCCACCTATAATTTAAGTGGGCTTACGTAGAACGGCACATTCCGGGCAAAAGCCTCCGCTTCTCATTCCGCCGTATTGCCATACGTCTCCATTCCGATGCTCGCCTTTTATCCCAGACTGCACCATCCTACGTAACCCCTTGGTTTGGTTAAGTAAGAGTGTAAACTTATTTTGCTAAGTTTTCAATAGTATTTTATAAAATGCTTATGCTTAGCGTTTTTCGCGGAAGTTCAGGTAGCTGTAGACTATCATTCCCAGCGCAATCAAGCCAGAAGCTATAAGGGTTCCACCGGTACCCCACCCACCAAACAGCCACAATTTCTCAGAAAGCGGCCACCACGATGGCGCGTTTGGGTCGGTGCCCCAGAACACGCCCAAAGCGACCAAACCAAGACTGAAGGCAACGGACATGACTATCCGCGGCCAAGTCTTTACGCCATCGGCTGCCGTTTTGAACGCGGCTTTCCGTATCGGCGCCAGCCGCCGTTCGGCCCATTCGTACTGCGTTGCGAGCAGCGCCATCCCCGCAAACAGCATCAGTAACCCCGGCCCCGGCAACACCAGCGCCGCCAGCCCGACGACTACCAACAGCCAGCCCAATCCCTCCACAAGCACTCGCTTGCCATGTTGTTTCAAAAGATTCATAGAGGACAGTATACCAAGTGTCTTGACTTTACAGTAGTAGGTAAGTATAATTATGTCATAAATCTACACGATTAACAAATTCGCTATGCCCCGACACAACAACCGAACCGCCCGGCACTCTCTCTACAGTGGAAAGACACAATCCACAGCATTTGGCGCGCGTCACCCGATAGAGTACGACGATACACTTCTGCAATTCTTTAACAACCTGGATGCGGTATGGGCAGACATCTTACCCGAAGAGGAAGTTGAGAGGCCCGGACGTCGCCCGCGCTATAGTACGAAATATCGATTGTACGATGACCCTGAAAGAATCGGCATGACCGTGTTCGAGCGTCGGGTGTCATCCCGCCAGGGTGACCGAAATCGCGTACGATGGAGCCCAAATGACGTTGGTCGGATGCGTGGGCAACTGGAAAATGAAATCGGCCGGTTAGAATTCGACCATGCGCCGTTGGTACCTGGTCGTTCTATACCCATGAAACTGACCGGCATTATTCGGCTTGGTTCCGCCTCTAGACAGCCTGACGGTCGCAAATTGGGCTTGATAACGGAGCAAAGCGAACGAGCGACGGAGTTTCTTGTCCGTGAGCATGAAATCGTTGCAAGTGGTTTGGGTGCACGGCTGGGCAGGTTCCAGGGTTCGGTTGACGACTATGTACCGCACCTGACAGTCGGTAAAGTACTGGAAAGCGCACCACCCGCAGCCATTGATAGGTGCGCAGAAGCCCTACAGGGCCTCATGCCATTGCTGGTGCAAATAGAGCCCTTGAAGTTCTACGCACACCAAGAACTGTAAAGCGGTTCAGTCAACTAACCCGGAACAAGCGTAAACCGCAAGTATTCGGTAGGGCTGGTAAATAACTCCGGTTGGTTGGCCCTTGCCATCCATTCCCGGCAGAAATCCTCCAGCCGGCGGGTCAGCAGCCGTCCGCCGTAGAGCTTGCGCATGTGCCGTTTC